>CANFPR010000008.1 GCA_947448975.1 Micrococcales bacterium
AGTGCTTTGATGGTTACCTACCCGTCAACCCACGGTGTCTTCGAAGAGGAGATTGTCAACATCTGCCAAGCGGTTCACGAAGCCGGCGGTCAGGTCTACATCGACGGAGCAAACACCAACGCAGTTGTCGGTTTTGCAAAGTTCGGCGAATTTGGCGGGGATGTTTCTCACCTAAATCTGCACAAGACCTTCTGCATTCCTCACGGTGGTGGTGGTCCTGGCGTCGGGCCGGTTGCGGCTCGCTCGCACCTAGCCCCGTTCTTGCCGGGTCACGCTCAGGCGCAAATCAACCTGCCAGCATTTGGCCCAATCTCCGCTGCGCCTTTCGGTTCGGCCAGCATCTTGCCTATCTCGTGGGCATACATTCGCATGATGGGCAACGAAGGCCTGCGCGATGCCACCGCAAACGCGGTGCTTTCGGCCAACTACGTTGCCAACAAACTCGCTGCGCACTACCCGGTTCTCTACACAGGCAACCAGGGACTTGTTGCGCACGAGTGCATCCTTGATGTTCGCCCAATCACCAAAGACTCCGGTGTAACCGTCGACGATATTGCCAAACGCCTTATCGACTACGGTTTTCACGCACCGACCATGTCGTTTCCGGTTGCCGGCACACTCATGATCGAACCAACCGAAAGTGAACCGCTCGATGAGCTCGACCGCTTTGTCGACGCAATGATCGCCATCAAGGCCGAGGTCGACAAGGTGCAGGCGGGGGAGTGGGACGTCACCGATAACCCGCTGCGAAACGCTCCGCACACAGCTAAGTCGGTTGTTGGTGACTGGTCTAAGGCATACAGCCGAGAGCTTGCCGTTTACCCTGTGGCCGGTCAGCACCGCAACAAGTACTGGCCAATCGTGCGCCGTATCGACTCGGTTTACGGTGACCGCAATTTGGTTTGCTCGTGCCCGCCACCCGAAGCTTTCGCTTAGTAAACCAACGCTAAGCGAGTAAAGCGCGAACGGCCAGTGAAATGGCCAGAGCAACGATCATCGACCCACCAACGAGGCTGATGATTTTGCGCACCCTCGGTGTTGTGATGTTTCGAATTCCTAAACCGGCAAGCGCCAGGGCTTGTTGCCAAACGCCCGACCCCAAGAACACGCCTCCGGCAAAAGCCAGCGTTGCAACCAGCGGGTCGCTGCCGGTTAGGCCAGCCAAACTCGGTGCAATGGCTAAGAAGTAAAGCGCGGTCGGAGGGTTGATTGCAGTTGCGGCTGCAAATTTCAAGAAGGTTTGCCCAGCGGTCAAGTGCTTCTCGTCAGGGTTCGGTTTTGCACCTGTAGATGCATGACTCTGCTGAAGCGCTTTGCGTATGGTCTGAATACCGAGCGCCAGAAGAATCGTTGCGCCACCCAAGCTAAGCAAAAGCCCGTAACTTCCAAGGATGCTGGCAACCGAAGTGCCCGCCAAAAAAACTAGCACCGCGTAACAAGAGTCAATGGTTGACATCGCCAGAGCGCCGGCGGCACCAATCTTGTGGCCGGAGCGCAAGGTTGTGTCGATTAGTAGAAGCGCCATCGGCCCAACAGGAATGGCAAGCGCCAGACCGGCGCTTATGCCGATTAGTAGGAGGTTTAGTGCCTCAGTCATGTCTAAAAGTTATTGCATCACCGAGGCAATCGCCCAATCGGTGCACATTTCGGCTTTAGGCCAAAAGTAACGGGAATGTTACAAAAAGAAATAATCGGCATATTTGTGTTTGCGCGGGAGTATTTAGACCATAAAGTTAGTAACACCCAAGGTCGGGTGAATTATGAAAGCGTTTGCTTGTGTTCTTCAGCCGGCCTTAGTCCAAATAAGGAGAAATTAATGAAAGCAACACGCATCGTTCGCGCGATCGCCGTAGCTGCTGCTGGTGCCCTCGGCGTTGCCGGGCTTGTTGCTCCAGCTGAAGCTGCGACTCGTAGCCTCGTTGTAGTTCACGAGAGCAACGCGCTTACGTCGTTCAACAGCGGAACCCCAGACACCAACCTAGTTACCAACAGCGATGTTGGCTACCTAACCGGCGCTGGCTTCGCTTACTACGACGACCAGAGAAACCTCATCCGTAACACCACCTTCGGTACCTTCGGTATCGTCGCCAAGTCGGGTTGTGCTCAGGCGGTTAAGTACACCGTTAAGCCAGGTCGTGTTTGGTCAGATGGCACTCCAATCGATGGTGTTGACCTTCTACTAAGCCACGTGCTTGCTAGCAGCCAGTACAGCAAGGATGCCGGACTAGGCGACCCTGCCGACGCCGAGAAGCTACCTTCGTTCAACTCCTTCTATGGCGGTCCTTACGACAGCCACATCAAGGGTGTTCCGGCTCTGTCTTCAGACCACATGTCTGTAACTCTTTGCTACGACGCTTTCCAGCCAGACTGGACCATCATGGGCCCTGGTCCAGCACCGGTTCACACCTTGGTTCAGATGGCAAACGGCAAGAGCTCGGCTCAGAGCCTAAGCGCCAACAAGGCTGACAAGGCTGCCTTCTTGGCTGCCTTCAACAGCAAGAACACCGAACTTCTAAAGAAGATCGGTGACGTCTGGAGCAACGACTACAACATCAAGACCGTAAACGACTCGACCAACCCACTTCTTTTCGTGGGTAACGGTGGATTCCTCGTTTCGTCGGCTGTTGCAGACGCTTCGGTAACCCTCAAGGTGAACAGCAAGTACAACAGCGGACCAAAGCTTTCGGGCGGCGTAAAGACTGTTGTCTTCAAGTTCATCGGTGATGGCACCGCTGCAGCTCAGGCACTTGCCAACAAGGAGATCGACATCTACTCGGGTCAGCCAACTGCTGACGCTGTAGCTGCACTTCAGGCTCTAAAGGGCGTAACCGTAAAGGGTGGCGTTAGCGCTTGCTTCGAGCACCTTGACCTACGCATCGCCACCGGTACCGAGGGTGAAACCTACACCGGTCCATGGGCTGGCATGAGCGCCAAGTCGAAGGCTCTTCGTAAGGCATTCTTGCTTGCTTACCCTCGCGATGGCATCGTTGACACCCTAGTCTCTCCAGTAAACGACAACGCAGTTGTAGTCAACTCGTCGTTCTTGCTACCTGGTCAGACCGGTTACAACACCGTATCGGCTTACACCAAGTCGGTTTACGACGCAGGAACCCAGGCAAAGCGCACCGCTGCAGCCTTGGCTCTAGTGAAGAAGTACTACCCTTCGGCTAAGTCCGGAAGCAAGTCGATTACCATTAACCTGCTCTGGGGTCAGCCTTCGAACACTCGTCGTGCAAACGAATTCCAGTTGGCTCGCAACGAGCTCGCCAAGGCCGGATTCAACCTAACCAACGCTGGCGGAACCGCTGGTTGGTCAGGTCACCTTGGTGAAAACTCCTACGACGCTGCGTTCTTCGCATGGTGCCCATCGACTGTTTCGCAGACCGGTACCAACGCGAACTTCCAGAGTGACGGTGGAAACAACTTCATCGGTTACAACAGCAAGGCAATGGACAAGTTGACTCACAAGCTTGAGACCAACCTGTCTGACGCAGCTGTAATCGACACCATCAAGCAGGCTGAAAAGCTTCTTGCTGATGACGCTGTTTCCCTGCCGATCTTCCAGCACCCTGCAGTGACCGCGTACAACTCGGCACTGAAGAATGTGAAGCCGGCCCCACTAACTCCAAACCTCGTTTGGAACTACTGGGAGTGGAAGTACTAAAACCTCTTAGGTTTTAGTCGCAACTCTCGAAATGGCACCCGGAGCAATCCGGGTGCCATTTCATTTGTTCAGACATATTTAAGTAGACTTACTAGCGTTGTTAAGATTCGAATCCTTTTCGAATTCAGGAGTCACGCTGACGTGACGGAAGGCCAAAAATGCTGACCTATTTGAGTCGACGAGTTGCACAGCTGCTCGTCATCCTCTTGGCTTCAAGCTTCTTTGTTTATAACTTGGAAGCTATCGCCGGCGACCCGCTTGAAGAAATCAAGCTCAGTAGCGACCCTAAGAAGGCGCAGACGATCGTAGCGCTGACTCGACAGCTCGACCTCAACACACCTCCACCAATCCGCTTCTTCAAGTGGCTCGGAGGAATCATCAGCGGTCTTTGGGGCAACCTTCAAATGGGCAACGCTCGCACGGGTCAGAGCGTGGCAGAGGCCATTGGCAACGCCGTGCCAACCACCATCCGCTTGGTTCTAGCGGCCACCATCATCGCAATCGTGCTCGGTATCACCATCGGTGTTATCACGGCTCTGCGCCAATACAGCCGCTTCGACTACGCGGTCACCTTTATCTCGTTCCTCTTCTTCTCGCTGCCAATCTTCTGGGTTGCGGTTTTGCTCAAGCAGTTCCTCTCAATCGGGTTCAATGACTGGCTCGCTAATCCGATACTCGATTGGCCATGGCTGGTTGGCTTCGGAATAGTGTCGGCCATTTTTTGGGCCGGCGTCATCGGCGGAGATTTGCGAAGAATCGCAATTGTGGCGGGTACCGCGTTTACGGCTTCGGCTGGTTTTGCCTGGTTGCTTTCGGCTACCGGCTGGTTTGCATCTCCTGTGCTTGGCCCGATCTTTATCGGTGTGGGTGGTCTAGCAACCGCGCTCCTGATCACCACAGCATCTACCGGTCTCTCAAACAAGCCTGCGCGTAACGCCGCGCTAACCATGGTGGCAGTTGGATTAGCCATCTACTATCCGGTGCAGCTCGTACTCACCAAGAACGTCAGCGGCTGGGTTCTAATCGGTCTGGCGGTACTAACGGTTATCGTGGGTCTCTTGGCTGGTTACTTCTTTGCTAAAGAAGACCGAGCTCCTGTAATGAGAACCAGCGCTATCACCGCTGTGGTAATCGGCGGAATGATCTTCCTCGATCGACTCATGCAGGAATGGGTTCCTTACGTGAGCAACGATTTCGTTTCTTACCGACCGATTCCAACCATCGGGCAAACCAATGACATGATCACGCTTCAACTCAATGACGAACCAGACTTCTGGCTTGGCTCCCTTGACTCGTTGCTTCACATCATCCTGCCGACAATCGCGCTGACCATCATCTCGTTTGCCGGATACGTGCGTTACACCCGCGGTAACCTCCTCGAAGTGCTGAACATGGACTACATTCGCACCGCGCGCGCCAAAGGCCTCACCGAGCGCACAGTAGTGATGCGACACGCATTCAGAAACTCCCTGATTCCATTGACCACTCTTATGGCCTGGGACTTCGCGGGAATCTTGGGCGGTGCAATCATCACCGAGAGCGTGTTTGGCTGGACAGGCATGGGAACACTCTTCCGTGTCGCCATCGTCTCGTTTGACCTGAACCTGCTCATGGGCACCTTCATCATCACCTCGACTCTGGCAGTGTCGGCGAACTTGATTTCTGACCTCCTATACTCGGCGCTCGACCCACGCATTCGCGTAGGAACTGGAGAATAAGCATGTTTGGCAAGAAGAAAAACGTAGTAGAAGCCTCTGTTGGCTCTGGCGAGAATGCCATTGCTAACAAAGAGATCGAGGGCCTGAGCCAAGGTCAGCTCGTGCGCAAGCGCTTCGTGCGTCACCGCGGAGCGATGATTGCACTCGTAACACTGGTCTTCATCGTGCTGTTCACCTACTCGGCCTCTGGTCTTCACCTTGGTTCAGAGAAAGACCCCATCACCGTTCCAGGTTGGTGGCACTACGGAATCACCGATCTCTCAGACCTTCGCTACGGCGATGGAGTCTGTGACGACGGAGCTACCGGTTGCCCTACCCTGCAGCTCAACCCAACTCAACCTAACTTCGGTTTGGGCGACCACCCGTTCGGTCAAGACGACATCGGACGCGACTATTTCGCTCTCGTAATGCGTGGCACTGAGCAATCGATCATGGTCATGATCATCATCGGTGGCATGGGTGGAATTATTGGAACCGTAATCGGTGCAATCGCCGGTTACTTCCGAGGACGTCTCGACGGCTTCCTGATGCGCCTCACCGACCTCATCATCACCATTCCGGCGATTATTATCGGTGCGGTTATCGGTTACAAGGTGGGAAACCTCGGTGTCGTGGTTCTGGGCCTCTATCTCGGCCTTTTCTCATGGACAGGCCTTGCCCGATTGGTTCGCGGTGAGTTCCTGAGCCTTAGAGAACGTGAATTCGTCGACGCCGCTCGCGTTGCGGGAGCAAGCAACCGTCGAATCATCTTCAAGCACATTTTGCCTAACGCCGTTGGAATCATCATCGTTTCGGTGACTCTTTCGATGTCCGGAGCCATCCTCCTCGAAACCGGTCTTTCGTTCCTTGGCTTCGGTGTGGTAGCTCCTGACGTGTCGCTAGGTTCGCTAATCAGCACCTACCAAGACTCGTTTGCAACGCGCCCATGGTTGTTCTGGTGGCCTGGTTTGTTCATCATCTCGATCGCGCTTTGCATCAACTTCATCGGCGATGGTCTTCGCGATGCCTTCGACCCTCGTCAGCGTCGTCGAATCACCAAGAAAGACCGTCAGCGCGCACTGACTGCAACCAAGTAGGAATCAGAATGTCATCCGTGAAGAACGTAGCTGAGCGCCAAGAGCGCCAGGCTCAAGCAAACCAGGGCAATGCCCGGGTAGTTGGGTCGTCCGCTGCGCTTAACGGATTCGGCGTTCTTGGTCTTACGGAAGTTGGAAAGTCTCGTTCGAGCGATGTGAGCTGCTGCTCCGGATTGGCTTCTGGGGGAGTCACCCGGTCTGAGTCCGAAGTCTTTGTCGTAGTCGATACCTCTGAGTTCACTGGCATGGATGTTTCGAGCGTGGTATCGGCCGGGTGCGGGTGCCGCCCAGGCAACAACTCGAGCGCCACTGGTTTCGATGGTGAACGCGTATTTGGTTTCGATGCTGTCGACAGCATCCCAGCCAACTGTGGCTGTAATGAAGGGGTTCACCACGGTGATGCCCTCGTCGAAGATCAGAATTTCGGGTCTAACAAAGCAAAGCCAAGCGAATGTTGCGGTAATGCCAATGAGGCTGAACTGCAGCAACCAGCTGCCGTCACCGAAAAAGATAACTTGAATACCGAAAAGCAAGTCGAGCAAAAAAACCACACCAGCCATGACAAGTGCGGATGTGGGTCTAAATCGATGGATGTTGGTCACATGACCATTCTGCCATTGACCGTTAAATCTTCGTCATTAGAAGGAAAGTAGAGATCGTGACTCAAAACGTAGAGCCAATTCTCAAAGTCGAGAACTACAACGTCGAATTCTGGGTTGATGGGGTCTGGTATCCAGCCGCAATCGACATGAACTACGAGGTTGCACCGGGTGAGGTGCTCGCCATTGTTGGTGAGTCAGGTTCGGGTAAGTCATCGTCGTCGATGGGCCTCATGGGTCTACTCGCTTCAAATGCACGCACTTCTGGCTCGGTTCGCGTCAAGGGCGTCGAGATGCTCACTGCCAACGCCAAGACTCTGCGCACCTTCCGCGGTAAGGAAGTTGCCTACATCTTCCAAGAGCCAATGACTGCGCTCAACCCGGTTTACACCATCGGCTTTCAGATTATTGAGACCCTTCGCAACCACTTCGACATGACCACCGTCGCAGCCAAGAAGCGTGCAGTTGAGCTACTTGAAATGGTTGAAATTCCAAACCCAGAAAAGTCAATCGACAAGTACCCTCACCAGCTTTCTGGTGGTCAGCGTCAGCGCGCGATGATTGCGCAGTCGCTCGCCTGTGACCCGGCTCTGTTGATTGCCGACGAGCCAACCACCGCACTCGACGTAACCGTTCAGGCCGAGATCATCGACCTAATGAGAAACCTCAAAGACAAGTTGAACTCTGCCGTTCTACTTATCACTCACGACATGGGTGTGGTTGCCGACCTTGCCGACCGCATCCTTGTAATGAAAGACGGTCTCACCGTCGAACAGGGAACCGCAGACCAAATCTTCAACCGCCCACAGCACCCTTACACCCAGTCGTTGCTAGCCGCCGTGCCAAAGCTCGGTTCGGTTTCGACACGTCCTGCAGTTCCAACAGAGGTCGAACCAATTCTTGAGCTCAAGGATGTTGTCATCGAGTACCCGAAGCGCGGACGCATTCCGGCCTTCACTGCTGCGCAAGACATCTCGCTCAAGATCTACCCTGGAGAAATTCTTGGATTGGTGGGTGAGTCTGGCTCAGGCAAGACCACGATTGGTCGCGCTGCCATCGGTTTGCTACCGGTTAAGAGCGGATCGATTAAGGTTGCCGGAAACGAGATTGCTGGAGCAACCCCAAAGTACCTGCAGACCATTCGTAGCCACACCGGCATCGTCTTTCAAGACCCGGCATCGTCGTTGAACCCTCGACTTCCAATCGGTGAAAGCATTGGGGAGCCACTGTTCTTGGCCAACATTGCCAAGGGCACCGAACTAAACCACATGGTCGAAGATCTGCTCGACAAGGTTGAGTTGCCTCGTTCTTACCGCAACCGTTACCCACACGAACTTTCTGGTGGTCAGCGTCAGCGCGTTGGTATTGCTCGTGCCTTGGCCCTGAACCCAGACATTCTGATTGCCGATGAGCCAACTTCGGCGCTCGACGTTTCGATTCAGGCCCGCTTTCTAGACCTGCTTCAGGAGCTGCAGGAAGAGCTGAAGTTTGCGTGTTTGTTCATCAGCCACGACATCGCGGTTGTAGAAATTCTTGCTCACCGAATTGCAGTTATGCAGCACGGCCGGTTGGTTGAAGTTGGCGACCGCGACCAGATTCTGCGCAACCCGCGAGACGAGTACACGCGCATGCTACTTTCGGCCGTTCCGGTGCCAGATCCGGCCGAGCAGAAGCTTCGACGCGAAGCCCGCATGAAGCTGCGCGGCTAGTAGCGTCGTTTCGCCTACTACGCCAAGTAACCTAGTACCAGTTGAACAACTGGAGTTAATTTGAAGCGCACTATCGCCGCCTTTTTTACCGCCCTGCTCGTAGTAGTTGGACTAGCGGCCTGCAGCGCACCATCGGGAATTATCTCGGGCACCCAGGTAAACCTGGGCCAAATCGGTGAGATCAACTCAATAAACACCGACGTAGCAGGTGCAATTGGCGGCGAAAAGAACGCTGCTGAGCTCGCAAACCTAACCACTGCAAACTTTTACCAGCAGGACGCCACGGGTTCTCTGGTGGCAAACAGCCTCCTTGGAAAAGTCGAGGTGGTTTCGGCTTCACCGCTCAAGGTGAAGTACACCCTCGCCGATGGCGCTAGCTGGTCTGACGGCACGGCGATCGATGCGGCCGACCTGGCTCTCTCACTTGCGGCCGGCTCTGGAGCTGCGGGAGTCAACTTCTACTCAATCCGCAGCGGTACCGGCTTGGCTTTCGCATCGCTCGCTGAAAAGCCCTCGGCCGGCGATAACTCAATAACCGTTGCCTACTCGAGACCGGTTGCCGACTACCTAAATGCCATCACGCTCCCGGTGGCGGCACACACCCTTGGCCGCCTGATTGACAGCTCGCTCAATGCCGATTCGGCCAAGCAGATGGTGCTCGACGCGATCAATAGCGCGGATGTAGCAAAGCTAACGACGATCGCAGAAGCCTACCGATCTTCGTTCAGCACCTGGTCGGGATTGCGCGACGAAAAACTCTTCGTATCTTCAGGTGCCTACGCGGTAGAGCAGAGCAACGGCAAGGAAGCGCTCAAACTCAAAGCTGTCGAAAACTATAAGCTCGGCCCTGCGCCAACCATCGAGCGCATAACGCTTACCTATTTCATCGATTCAGCAACCGCCATCGCGGCTATGTCGGCAGGCAAAATTGACGCCACCGACACCGCCGACTCGGGCTTGGTCACGCTTGCCGACATCCTTGGGTTAGTTGGGCAAATCAAAGACCAGAACGTAACGCCCGCAATTCGCGCCGGATCCACGGCCGAGCAGGTCGTGTTCAACTTCAAGCCGCAGAGCCGTTTCTCAACCGAGCGCAACGGGGGAGATGCGGCCAAGGCGCTGAGCTTGAGAAAAGCCTTCATGAACCTCGTGCCTAGAGGGCGAATCGTTTCGGGGCTTTCAACCGCCTACAAGGTTTCGTTGGTCGATTCGCTCGTGTTCCAGTCGAGCGCTAACTACTACAAGGCTTCTTCGCAAGACAACGGCCTTAGCGAATACCTGTTTCAAGATGTTGAAAAGGCGTCTGAACTCTTCGATTTAACCGGAGTGGCTAGACCCATGAAGGTTCGAGTGGCTTACGACCTAAATAATCCAAGGTCGCAGGCCGAGTGGATTTTGCTGCGCGAGCGCGCCGCTTCGGCTGGCTTCAACCTAAAGGCGGTCGAGGCCGCAGACTTTGAGGCAGCTTTAAAGTCGGGAAACTTTGAGATCTACCTTGGTGCCAGACCAATCGTTTCGGTGCCAGGCCAAAACGTGTTCTCCCTCACCTCCGACTCATTTGTGGGCTACGCAAACGAGAAAGTGCAGAAGTCACTCACTGCTTTTGCAGCGGCCGGCGATGAGCAAGCTCGCGGAGCAGCCCTCAAGCAAATCGATGCCCTCTTGGTAGCCGATGCCTATGGAATGCCTCTCTATGAAGTGGCTTCAATGGTTGTCTACACCGATCGAGTATCAGGTTTTGTCGTTGCACCGAGAGCCGAGAGCGTCACCTGGGGCTATCAAAACTGGTCAATCAAACCTAAGAGTTAACTTTTTGGTGCCAACCAGTTTGCTCGCAACTATCGGCTAATTGCCTCTGCTCGGCTAAACTGGCAGTAACCGAAGTGCTGTTGCCCGGTTTCAATCATTCGCACGAATCTCTTTCGATTTGTCGCGTGCCATTAAGAGGATGTTCGTTATGACTCTGGTTTCCAGAGAAGACCTTCGCAACGTAGCTATCGTTGCCCACGTTGACCACGGTAAGACCACGTTGGTTGATGCAATGCTTCGTCAGACCGGTTCGTTCAGCGACCACGCCGCCGTTGGCGAGCGAGTCATGGACTCCGGTGACCTTGAGCGAGAAAAGGGAATCACCATTCTCGCCAAGAACACCGCCATTTCTTACAAGGGCGCCGCTTCTGGTGGCAAGGAAATAACCATCAACGTGATCGACACCCCGGGCCACGCCGACTTCGGTGGCGAGGTTGAGCGCGGTCTCTCTATGGTTGACGGCGTTGTTCTGCTCGTCGATGCATCCGAGGGTCCACTGCCTCAGACTCGTTTCGTGCTTCGCAAGGCTCTCGAAGCCAAGCTTCCGGTGATCTTGCTCGTTAACAAGACCGACCGCGCCGATGCTCGCATCGATGAGGTTGTTGAAGAAACTCACGATCTTCTTTTGGGTCTTGCCAGCGACATCCACGAGGATGTTCCTGACCTAGACGTCGACTCAATTCTCGACCTTCCGGTCATTTACGCTTCGGGTCGCGCCGGCCGTGCCAGCCTAAACAAGCCAGCCGACGGCACCCTGCCAGACAACGAAGACCTCGAGCCTCTGTTCGGTGCAATCCTCGCGAACATCCCAGCACCAAAGTACGACCCTGAGGCCCCGCTTCAGGCGCACGTTACCAACTTGGATGCTTCGCCATTCCTTGGCCGTCTAGCGCTGCTTCGCATCTACAACGGCACGATTCGTAAGGGTCAGCAGGTTGCTTGGGTTCGTCATGACGGTACCGTTCAAAACGTTAAGGTCACCGAACTTCTAAAGACAAAGGCGCTAGATCGCTTTCCAACCGACGAAGCCAACCCCGGCGACATCGTGGCAGTGGCAGGTATCGAGCAGATCACCATTGGTGAAACGCTAGCCGACCCTAACGATGTTCGCCCGTTGCCCATGATCACCGTTGACGATCCTGCTATCTCGATGACCATCGGTATCAACACCTCGCCTATGGCCGGACGCGTCAAGGGCGCAAAGGTCACCGCACGTTTGGTGAAAGACCGCCTCGACAAAGAACTTATCGGTAACGTGTCGATCAAGGTGCTTCCAACCGAGCGGCCTGACGCCTGGGAAGTTCAGGGCCGCGGAGAGCTTGCTCTTGCCATCTTGGTTGAGCAGATGCGTCGCGAAGGCTACGAACTCACCGTTGGTAAGCCTCAGGTAGTTACCAAGAAGATCGACGGCAAGGTTAACGAGCCGGTTGAAGATCTCACCATCGATGTTCCAGAAGAGTTCTTGGGTGCAATGACTCAGCTCATGGCCGCTCGCAAGGGTCGCATGAAGAACATGATCAACCACTCAACCGGGTGGGTGCGCATGGAGTTTCTAATTCCAAGCCGTGGACTGATTGGTTTCCGTACCGAATTCTTGACCACCACCAAGGGAACCGGAATTGCGAACGCGATTTCGGCTGGTTACGAGCCTTGGTTTGGTGACATCGTCACCCGTAACAACGGTTCGATGGTTGCCGACCGTGCGGGTGTGGTCACTCCGTTTGCCATGATTGGCCTTCAGGAGCGCGGTTCGTTCTTCGTTGAGCCAACCAGCGAGGTTTACGCGGGTATGGTCGTGGGCGAAAACTCACGTGCCGACGACATGGAAGTTAACATCACCAAAGAAAAGAAGCTCACCAACATGCGTGCGGCTTCATCAGATGAATTCCAGTCGCTAACCCCACCTCGCAAGCTGTCGCTTGAGGAGTGCCTAGAGTTCGCTCGTGAAGATGAGTGTGTCGAAGTTACCCCTGAGGCAACGCGCATTCGCAAGGTTGAGCTAGACGCCAACATTCGCGCGCGCCTGTATTCGCAGCGCAAGAAGAGCTAGTGATTTAGAAATAGAGAATCCCGCGCGACCTTTTCGGTTGCGCGGGATTCTGCTTTAACGTCGTTTTACTTGTTTTGCGGCTTGCGATAGGCCCGTGCAAAGAACATAGACACCACTAGAACGTAAAGACCCCAAACCAGCGATTCAAGTTGGCTTGGCGCTGCTCTGAACGAGATGGTTCCCTTGAGCAGAACATCCAGCCACTCACCTTCAACAACCACAGAGCTGACGTCGTAGGTGGTGTTGGTTAGAAACGGGAGCAGGCCAAGTTCTTGCAGCTCGTGAACGGCATAGGCGAGAATTCCCGCGGCCACCACGATCAAAAACGCACCGGTGTATTTGAAGAAAGTGGTTAGGTTTAGTCGAAGCGCACCTCGGTAGATGAGGTAACCGAGCCATGCGGCAACGACCAGGCCGATAACGGCACCGATTAGAGCGAACACGCCCTGCCCAGATGCCTCAACCGAAGACCAAAGAAATATCGAGGTTTCTACGCCTTCTCGCACTACAGAGAAAAACGCAATACCTACCACCGTGAGTGCCGATGTGGTTTTGCCGTCGAATCTCGCGCGGATGTCGCCGCTCAAGCTACGGGCGTTCTTGGCCATCCAGAAGATCATCCAGGTGACAAAAATTACGGCAAGGATGCTGGCGGTAGCCCCAATGATTTGGTTGGTGCCAGCTTCGGTGTCGGTAACCAGCCAATTCAGCACAAGACCCGCTACCAGCGAAACCGCGACGGCCGAAACTACGCCAAGAATGATCTTGTTCACCCAATCGGTGCGACCAGATTTCTTGGCGTATGCGACCAAGATGCCTACGATTAGCGCTGCTTCGAGACCTTCACGAAGGCCGATAAGAAAGTTTGCGATCACGTCTATCCAAGGTTTGAGGGGCAGATAGCCACGCTTTTCATTTTAGTTAGGGTTACCTAACTTAAGCAAGAGTGCGCCAATGCGTCGGCAATCTAGGCAGTCTGGAATATAGTTAGATACATGTCTAAACCGACTTTCAAGCCAAAACGTCTGCTCTTGGTGCACGCGCACCCAGACGATGAGAGTCTTTTCACCGGCCACGTCATCGCTAAGGCAGTAAAAGACGGAGCCGAAGTGTTCGTTTTGACCCTTACTCGCGGCGAGCGCGGTCGAATGAAGCTCGAAGAACTCAAGGGAATCGAAGGCAATCTTGCGGCAGTTGGAGCCTTTAGAGAAGCTGAGTTGAAAAACGCTCTTGCGGCTCTAGGTGCAACCCGTCACCAGTTCGCCGGTACGCGTGCTTATCTAGATTCGGGCTTTCGCATCAACGCCTGGAGCCGCGCCACCAAGCCGAAGAACCTCGATGAAATGGCTCTGTCGGCAGTGTCAACCGCTGTGATTAGCGAAGACATCTACCAGGTCATTAAAGAATTCGAACCCGACTACCTGCTCACATATAACCGCCGCGGCGGATTCGGGCACCCCGACCACAAGCGCGCTAACGAAGCTTCGGCCATGGCTCTTCGCCGTTACAGCAAAGAAACTCGCGGCAAGGCTCCTCAGTTCTGGGTAATTTCTGAGGGTCGCGAACGATTCGACGTAGCCATTGGTACTCCCGAAACGGCAGCGATCAAGAAGGCGGCGCTTTCGGCTCACGCATCGCAGATTGCAGTGAATGCCGAAACATATTCCATCGTCTCGGGCAAAGAGATTCGCTATGACCGCCAAGAGCGCATTCGTCGATCGAGCATTAAGCCTTGGCTGTTCTTGAAGCCGATTGCCCTTGGATTATGGGCTCTTCCACTCGGAATACTCATGGCTTTCGCCGGCACCATGCTGCACAACATCACGGCTAGCGGCACCGACCGAGCTCCACTGGGTCTAGAGGTTGCCCTTGCTCTAACAGCGTCTTTGGCCATAGCGCTGAGACTATTGCGCGAGAGCCGCGGAGCGCTCTATCTAATGTGCCTCACGTTCGCGGCAACGCTTTACTGGCTTGCCAACGGAAACCCAGATGGCGACGTCATCATTGCAAACAACACCAATGGGCAGATATGGGTCTACGGATCGCTCGTAATCTGCGCGCTTGTGATGGTTTTTCCGCGGGTTGGTCCCGGCGTGTGGCGTAAACGCACCTCAAGCCACCGCTAAATGTTTTAATACCTAAAGAACTTCGAGAGGAATATCGCATGACTTACGTAATCGCTCTGCCTTGTGTCGATGTAAAAGACAAGGCGTGCATCGAGGAGTGCCCTGTCGACTGCATCTATGAAGGCGACCGCATGCTTTACATCCACCCGGATGAATGTGTCGACTGTGGCGCTTGCGAGCCAGTTTGCCCGGTTGAAGCCATCTATTACGAAGATGACCTGCCGAGCCAGTGGGCCGACTACTACAAGGCAAACGTAGAGTTCTTCAACGAAATCGGTTCGCCCGGTGGAGCCGCCAAGGTTGGCAAGATTGATTCAGACCACTCGGTTATTACCGCGTTGCCACCACAGGGCGAATAGCCTGTGTTTGAACGCCTTCCCGAGTATCCCTGGGAGAAGCTAAAGCCTTTCGCCGAAACCGCGAGGCAGCACTCGGGCGGCATTGTTGATCTTTCGATCGGTTCGCCGGTTGACCCCACCCCGGCAATCGTGCGAGACGCGCTCAACTCTTTTGCGAATGCACCGGGTTATCCATCGACCGGTGGTTCTTCCGAGCTCAAGGCTGCTGTGGTGGAGTGGTTTGCAAGACGCAGGGGAGTGTCGGGGCTTACCGCCGATCAGGTTATGCCGAGCATCGGTTCTAAAGAACTCATCTCATTTTTGCCGCTACTTTTGGGGCTGGGCAAGGGCGATGTCGTTGTTCAACCCAAGGTTGCCTACACCGCATACGTGGTTGGCGCTGCTCTGGTCGATTGCGATATTGTGAGCGAAGACGACCCAGCAAAGTGGCCATCAAACACCAAACTGGTTTGGATCAACAGCCCCGGAAACCCAGACGGCAAGGTGCTCGACGTTGACCAGATGAAAGCCGCTGTCGATCGCGCTCGCGAACTCGGCGCAGTGCTAGCTAGCGATGAGTGCTACGCCGAACTTGGCTGGGATGCCTGGAGCGAGAAACTCATACCCTCGGTTCTCGACCCGCGCGTGAGTGGCGGCGACCACACCAACCTTTTGGCTCTCTACTCGCTCAGCAAGCAGTCGAACATGGCCGGGCACCGAGCAGCCTTCGCCGCCGGCGATGCCAAACTCGTGAAGTCACTTGTGAACCTGCGCATGCACGCAGGACTAAACAC
>CANFPR010000009.1 GCA_947448975.1 Micrococcales bacterium
CTTTGCCTCGATGGGTGCACTACGGTAGCTCGATTAGCCACTGCGAAGACGCCGATGGGCCTTTGGGTGTTTGGTCGGTTGCAGCTGCTCGCGACCTCGGGCTCGAGATTTACAACCTTGGAATGGGTGGGTGCGCCAACCTAGAACAGTTTTCGGCACGAACCATCCGTGACCTACCGGCCGATTTGATCAGCTTGAAACTCGGAATCAACGTGGTGAACGGAGCCAACCACACCTCGCGCACCTTCGGGCCGGCCGTGCACGGGTTTATCGACACCATTCGCGACCGTCATGCCACTACCCCGATTCTTGTGATTTCGCCGGTCAGTTGCCCTGCGCACGAACAGAACCCCGGGCCATCATCAACCGGGGCCGATGGCATGGTCGAGGGGCAAGAATTCTCACGTCACAGTTGGATTGGCGAGCTCACCCTCGAAAGCATCCGTGAGACTCTGAAAGAACTTGTCGAAGTGCGGGCACAAACCGACGACAACATCTTCTACCTCGATGGGCTTGAGCTATTTGGCCACCAGGATGCACCCACCATGCCAGACGGCATTCATCCCGATGCCGCGGGTTACCGTTTGATAGGCAAGAACTTTGTGGCGAGGCATCCCCGTGCCTGGATTGAAGCGGCTCACAAGTAGCTCCGCTGCGGGAATCGGGCCGAGCTACAAAAGACCGTTTTCGATCAGGAAAGCCCTAAACAACGGAGCCATCTTGGCTGCGAAGGTTTGGGTGAAGTGCGAGCCATCCCAGTAAACGGGAGTCTTGTCGATTATGGCTGGGCAGTCGCCGTTGCTGCAGGTCCAGTCGTTCGAGTCGATGAACGGAATGCCGTATTTCGAGGCTAAGTTCGACTGAGTTTGCACGTAGTGCGAGAGCCAACTGTAGTGACCAGTGCAGCGTTCACCTAGTTGATTGCCGGCCTGAACACAGTCGACCAAACCCTGCTGGCTGGTTGGCAAACCAAAGTAGACGATGTTTTTTGAAAGTTTGCTCAGTTTCGACAGAGCGCTGTCTAGCCCTGCCTGCCAGAGTGCATCGTGATTGTCTACCGCCTTTTTATTGCCATCGGCAATTGGGTGGTAAACCTGATCAGACAACACAACCAGGTCTGGCTGATTTTGCTTGATGTACTGATTCACCCAAGCGCGGTGATCAGGGCAGCTGCTGTCAGCACCTGCGTCTGACCATGACCACGGAACAATGTCAGAAACCATACATTCGCGTTGGTTCAGCCCAATGATGTGCCAATCCTTTAGCCCAAGGGCTTCGATAACCATCGGGTAGATCGCAAGGGCATAGGAATCACCGAGGATTACGGCAGTATGTGCGGCGTTTACAGGGCCGTAGCTGCAAGTTGGTTGGTGAAAGCTCGGGTCCATGCACTGCGCCCACTGAGCACCGCGCTGACCCAGCAACGAGGCGATCGGCGGGTCTAGGTCGTCGGGCACTCTAGTGAGGGCCAGGCCATCCTGAATCTTTGGAAGCCACTTCGACAGAAGTGCGGCAAGCTTTGGCTCAGCCGGTGGTTCTGGTGGGTCGGTGGGTTTCACGGTCGGCTTTACCGAAGGACTTGCCGAGGGGCTTGCAGACACCGACTCGGTAGGGCTCGGAGTCGAGGTGGGTTTCGATGTGGCCGAATCGCTCGGTGTTGGCGACGATGTTGGCCCAGAAGCATCTGGCTTGTACTTGTCTGGGGTCTTCGAGCCTGAATCAGCAAAAACGTGAGCGGTGTTCAATGTGCCACCGGTCATGGCCAGAGCACTTGAGGCTAGCCCCAAAATCGCAACGGTTGCAGCGCCAACCATCACAAAACGCTGCTTTGACGAGCGCTTAGTGGTGGGCAGTTCTAGGCGTCTGACCGGGGTTTCGACGAAGCGGTAACCCAGAGCCGAAAAACCAACGGTTACTGCGATGACGGTTGGCGCGTACATCCAAGAATTCGCCAGGTCGGGTAGCAACGACCGAGTGAAGATAAGTACAGGCCAGTGGATGAGGTAAATGGAGAACGAAATCTTGCCTACGTAAACCATGGCCTTCGACGTGAATATTCTCGAAAGTACAGATACCTTTGTGTTGCTCAAATCGGCCCAGATGAAGGCGGCGGCTGCGAGCGTAGGGAGCAACGCGAGGTAGCTCGGAAAGCCGAGGGAAGCATTGAGTGCGACAAACGAAATTGCAAAAGCGGCGACCGCACCCAACGAGGCGATGGTCGAACGACGAACGCTGACCTTGGTCTTCTTGCCGAACGCCAGAGTTGCCAACAGCGCTCCGACGGCGAGCTCATAGGCTCTGGTTGCCGACGAGAAGTACGCCGTGGCCGGCTCGGTCGAACCCTGCCAGATGGCCCAGACCAGCGACAGGGTTGCTCCTGTTGCAATAACCCAGGTGAGTACCGTTTGCCTCTTAACCGAGCCAAGTTTTCTCGCCATAGCAACCACAGCGATTACTACCAAAGGAAACACTAGGTAGAACTGCTCCTCGACCGCCAAAGACCAATAGTGCTGCACAACAGATTGATCGAAACCGTGGTTGAAATAGTCGGTTGACTGCTGGATCAAATGCAGGTTGGCGAGAAAGAGTGCCGCCCAGTAGGAGTCGGTAGCAACTTGAACCGCTTTGAGTTGGCTAAACAGCAAGAGTGCTGCCAGGCAGGTGAGCACAAGCACCAAAAGCGCCATCGGAAGAATGCGGCGGGCACGGCGGAAGTAAAACTCACCGAGAGAGATTCGGCCAGCCGATGCGCGCTGAAGTAAGAAGTTGGTGATCAGATAGCCAGAGATGACGAAAAAGATATCTACACCGCTGAATCCTCCAGAGAAGCCGGCGATACTCAGGTGTGAAAGCACTACAGCGCCAACTGCAACTGCACGCAGGGCATCTATGTCGGGGCGATATTTCAAGGTGCGGTCCGTTCAAAACTAAAGGGAGCCGACCGCACAATCAACTCTCTTTAGTTTATGACGAGACTCTGTTATCTAAGGTTTGCGTTCGAGTTTCTGGTCCACTTCGCGAACGCCTTGACGTTGCCCTTCAGCATGAATGCGTCTCCAGGTGCATAAGACACGCCTCCCAGAACCCAGCCGGCAAATGTGTAACCGTCGCGCACCAGCGTGCCCTCAGACACGGAGAGCGTTGTTGAACCGTAACCCTGAATCGATGACGGAGCTAGGCCGCCAGTTGCTCGCGCTGCCATGTATGTGATGGTAAAGCGAGACCACAAAGCAATCGCGGTAACCTGACCCTCGACAGAGATGGTGTCACCCGGTCTGTAAGTGGTTCCGTTAATCGACCAACCAGAGAAGTAGTATCCGGTTCTCTTCAACGATCCAACGTTGGCTCGAACAATGCGGTTCACGCATCCGTTCACAGTCGGAGGCAGTTGTCCGGAGGTCTTGGTCGGAGCTACGTAAGTCATGTAGCAGCGAATCCACCGTGCGAAGAGGTTTGTATTCTTCGAAACGGTCACATACTGCCCTGAAGCGTAGGTGGTTCCGTTCAGAACCCAGCCACCGAAACTGAATCCGGTTCTGGTTAGAGTTCCGTTGTTTGGAAGCAGGAATCGACCTCCACCTGACGTGCTGCTAGGTGCCGAACCTCCGTCGGCGCCGGCTCGCAAGAAGGAGATGGTGTATCCGAGAGTCGTGTCTGCCGAAGCAGCACTGTAGGTTCCGGTGCCTGCCTCGTTAGTCGCGGCCACCTTGAAGCTGTAAGACGTGTATGCAGTTAGGTTTCTGATGATCACGCTAGATCCGGTGAACTCACTGCCTGCGTAGGTGCTCCAAACTACTGCACTGCGCTCTTTGAATTGAATAACGTAACCGTCGATCGCCGCTCCGCCGTTGTCAGATGGATCTGTCCATGTGACGACGACAGTGGTTTGCGTGGTGACAGTTGCGGTGATGGCCGGAGCTAGAGGTGCTCGTCGAGGTACCCCAGTGACGGTGCTTGAGTAGGCACCGGTAGCCACTGAACTTACCGCTGCGATTTGGAAGTCGTATACGGTTCCGTTGACAAGCCCGACGACTGTATAGGTCGAGTTGATTCCGAAGCCGTCGTTTACCGTACGCCATACGTTTGAACCATTAGCCCGGTATCTCAATACATAGTCGGTGATTGCTGCACCGTTTCCGGTTGCACCACTCCACGACACAGTGACCTGGCTCACTCCGGCAACCGTGGTGACGGTTGGGGCCGTAGGTGAACCAAGTGGCGTTGCTGCAATACGCGAGCTGTAGCTCTGCACGGTGACGGAGTCGGCCATGGCAGCGATCTCGAATTCGTATTCGGTGCCGTTGTTCAAACCGGTCACTGTTCCCGAAAGCGAGGTTGACTGAGTGTCAATTTCTGACCAAGTAACCGTGCCCACTTCGCGATAGCGAACCACGTAGTTGACAGGGCTTCCAACTAGAGGGGCTACCCAAGTTAGTGCGACACTCTGGTCTCCAGGAGTTGTGGCAACGTCAACGGTGCTGACGCCAACGCCTGCACCACGAATGTTAGTTGCCTCAACCAGGAAGTCGTAGTCGCTCACACCATCGAGGCCTGAAACCGTCGCACCTGGCGTTGGTGTTAGCCCATCGGTGAAGGCAATCCATGTTGGCGAGGTGCGAACCTTGTAATAGACGTTGTAATCATTCACAGCTGCACCACCATCAGAAACTGGCGCTTGCCAGGTGAGGTTTGCATCGGTGCCCGAAATAGACACGCTTAGGTTGGTTGGCTGCCCTGGAACCGTTGCAGGGGTTGCCGACACGGGAGCCGCAAAGGCACCCTGGCCGATTGCGTTCTTGGCGGCGACGCGCACGAGGTAAACCGTTCCGTTTACCAGTCCGGTAATAACTGCGTTGGTCGCCGTTGAGACGCCGTCAACAAATGGCACGTATGACGATCCAACCTTGTACTGAATCACGTAGTCGGTAATCGCAGAGTTTCCGTCACTCAAAGGTACTTGCCACTGAATCGAGATCTGACCCGCTTCACCCGAAGCCTCCAGGTTTACAACCTCACCGGGAACTGTCTTCGGAGGATCCGCCGGCAAGACCGTAAACGACGACGACGCAGTTGCTGCGATGTGGGTATCGTCTCCAGGCTGGTCGGCGGTAATCGAACATAGACCTTGGCCAACCAGCGTGATCACGGTACCGGTGACGGTACATACGTTGGATGGAGAGACGGTGTAGGTGTAAGGCAGACCGCTGCCCTGGTTTGTAGTTGCCAAGTAGATTGGGCCCTGGTCAACCTTGGTGTCTTGAATATCCGTTGGCTCAACTAGCTGCACAAATATTGAGAGCGAAGCGGGGGTTCCTCGTCCGATTGTGTTTTCGGCTAGCACCTGCATCGAATAAAGCTGGCCGGCCGTAAGGCCGCTAAGTGGAATCGATAACGTGCCATCGCCGTTGTCGTTAACCTGTGCGGGGGTCAACCACGACGAGCCGCCATCAATCGAATAAAGGTAGCCAGTTATCGGAGCTCCACCCACATCTGTCGGAGGGGTGAACGTTAGATTGGCCGAAGTGTTTAGACCGCTTCCGTTCAAGTTCAGCGGTGCACCTGGCACGCCCAGGAATAGAACCTGACCATCCTGCGCGTCAATGTTGAGGTTTCTCACCGAGTCGAAAGATTGCGAGGCAACAGCATCTACAAGGGTTCCAGTAACCTGGGTCGCCAGTGGAAGAGAGCCGCCACCCGAGGTGAGAGCCACCGATGAGCAGAGCTCTGGGCCTTTACCTTGGTAGTCAAGCGCGATGGTTGCCGAAGTGATGCTGCCGGATACTCCCATAAACGCAAAGCTAAAGGTTGGTCGTGACCCCGAAAGCGCAGTGTCTAGAGCTGACATATCTAGGTCGGAACCCACGGTCACAGGCACGTTAGTCCAACCTGTAACAGCCTCGCCCGAGGCCTTTCTCACTGTCAGGAATATTCCAGTAGCAGTTCCTCCGCCAACGATGTTGGAAATTCGTAGAGTACGCCAAGCGGTGATTCCGTTGATTGAAGAGCAGGCGTATCGCGGAGCAAATTGCGACGGTTGAAGGGTAATAACCGGGTTGGCTGCGCAGCCAGGTTGCCCAGTAATGCCATCAAAGTTTCCAAGCACACCTTGATCGCTGTTGAACCAAAGACAGGTGGCGTTCTCCGGGTCGGAGGTTACTTGATAAAGGTGAACGGTGTTGTAGTTGTTATAGGCCGAACTATCGAAACCTGCACAAACGTCGTCTGCTGCGAAGTCAAAACAACCCACCTGGGAGGCGCTTGCATCTACGACATACATCCGGTGATTAACAACCACACCGTCGTTCCAGAGATCATTTATGGCACTTACCGCTACTAAGGGATTATTGACGTTTAGAACATTGCCATCGAAGTCGATGCAGACATCATTTCGGCACATGCCATCGACAACGCCAGATACCGATTCATGCAGAAGGAAGTAGAACTGGCCATCGCCGCCAATGGCAAGAGGCCAGTTGGAGCCGCTGCACTGCGACAAATCTGAAAGTTTGTAACAAGAAATACCTGCACTATTTGAGAGGTAGATCGAACTGCCGTGGGCCAGCATTCTGGAGAAATAGTCATTGTTGCCGTATTCGGGGGCAAGGTTTTCGGCACAGGCGGCGTTTATAGACGAGTCGAAGCAGAGGATTCGGGTGTGGCTAGGCTCGGAATAATAATATTTCGAACCCACGCGATTGAGTTCAGGAACCCCGATCCAGTTGAAGACATTTTGTTCATCGCTAAGCACGGTGAAGCCACAATCAATCGGGTTTGCCACGTCGGTAACATCGATGCATAAGACGCCGGCCTTGAACTCATTTGGCCCGCTTGCTGGCGCAGTCGCTAGATAGAGCTTTCCGTTTAGCGAGTCTGCCACGGGGTTCGACTTCGAACCAGTGAAGTAATCGACACCATCTGACGTTTGAATCCATCGTGGTTGTCCGTCTGAGTAGCACGAACTGCTGTCTGACTTCAGGTGGCAGTCGAGACCGACACGCGAGTCGTGGTGGTAAACGTTGAAGACGTAGTTGTCCATCAGTGTGACACCCCAACCGTCACCACCAGAATTGGCCGAGAAGGTAGAGGCAGGAATCGCAGCCGTCGTTTCTGTGGAATAAGCCTGAGAATAGCCGCTGATGAGTCCGGCAGTAACGCTTGCAGCAACGGCTTTGATGTCGGTAACCGACGATGCCGGAGCAGGTTCATTGAGCTGCCAAGTTGCGCCGTTATCGGTGCTGAAATATAGAGTCCAGCCTTCTGGAGCTTCTGCTGAACCCGCTTGGTAAACAGTTGTTGAAGTGTATGTGGTGTGAATCTCGCGATCGCCCACACCAGGTGTTAGAAGAGCCGATGTTCCGACTCGAACCACCGTGCCGTCTGCGAGGGTAGCGCCTTCACGGAGAGTTTGACCGTTTAGATAGGCCTCGGTGTTGGAGCCAACGACGTCGGCTACCGGCCCGGTAGTGGTAGCCAATGCGGGCTGAGCGCTCAGAAGAGAAAGTGGCAAGAGAACTGCCAACAGACTTGAAAGAAACTTGGTCCGAGCGTTGATCTGAATCTTCACTTAGTACTCCTGGATACGTTTGCGCAGTTTTTATAACGATAAGCGATTATTCGCGAATATCGGAAGTTATTTCCAAAATAAGTTTTAGGACCAAAAAACCCACTAAAGATACAATTCCGTTATGGAAACTAACCGAGCATCGCGTGTTTCGGGCCTGCCTGTGAGTGGGCGCAAAAGTTCGGCAGTGTTAAGAAACCGAAAAAAGATACTTCTTGCCGCACAAGAAGTACTTGGCGAGCTTGGCCCAGATGTTCAAAACGACGCAATTGCCGCACGTGCGGGGGTTTCGGTTAGCACTCTCTATATGCACTTTACGAACCGTCAAGAATTGGTTCGAGCTGCTTTGCTAGATGCGTTACGTACCTGGGAACGCTGGGTAATGTCGCACTTTACGAGCATCGAGCCTTCGCTGGAGAATTCCGTTCTGCCAGCAAGGCTTCTAATGCGAATTCAAGAAACGCACCCGGTTTATGGCCGACTGCTTCAGAGCCACCTGGGATCGACCGGACTCCTGTTCGACGAGCTTTCTCAAGGCTTCTCCGACAGCATCAGGTTGTTGGTGCAAAGAGGTGAACTTTCGGATGACCAAATCGAGCCTCGCCTTGCAGCAATGGAGGGTGCCGTCTACGGAATTCTTGGTCGCCAGCTAAAGAACCCCGATGCCACGGCCGAGGAAGCCGACCTAGCTCTAGAGCTAGCTCTTCCGATTCTGGGAATCGCGCCAGATAAGGCGCGGCAACTGACTCACTCCCCGTTGCCTAATCTCTCCGCCCGAATCTAAGGTTTCTTGGCTTCGGCCGCGATCGTGGTGCGAATTTGCTCTGCAGCGTCTTTCGCGTATTTCAACGCAGCATCTTTGCCGTCGTTAGACCAAGCATTTGCGATGCCAACAGCGATTCCAATCGGAATCTGATCGAGGGCCATGTGTTGAAACGCCTCGCGTTTTGGTTTGTTGCTCATAGCAATCTTCAGCCAGAGGCCGTTCGGGCCTAACTCAAAATCAATAACCTTCGCGAGCTCAAAAACCCGAGCTTCCTTTTCGCCGATAAAGATCATTCGTTGACTGGTGATTTTTAGAGTCCCGGTATCGACCGAAGAGAGTTGCTCGGGGTTGCGAGTGATTTGACCCTGAGAACCACCGACGTTTGCTCGAACTCTTCCAAAGATAGGAAAGCTCACTCCTAAGTTGCCCCCGCTGTAGCTCGATCCGGTGCTCTTGAACTCAAGTAGCTCGACTCGAGTGATGTCGAACAGGGCCTCCTCATCACCGACGGTCTCTGCCGTGCCATTGAACAGGTTGCCTGACGCCCAAAGGTCAATTTTGTCTGCTATCTGCAAGAGTTCGGCCGAGTGACTAGCACCCTTAGATTTCGTCACCAGTATTGCGAGCGCCACAACTATGGCTATTACCAAAAAGGCTCCTACGGCCGCACCAGCTGCCCCCACATCGCGCACCGCGCTAGACATAAGTGAAATCGCTAGCAAGATGCCGAAGCATCCGAAACACCCAATCTTGTTCATGCCTAAAGTATGGTGCAACCCGGCGACATCAAGAGCATGAGGCACTCGCTGCGTTCGACGAAAAAGCGCTGGCGGCGGGTTGGGCAAAGAAAAACGGCACTCGACGGTTATGTCGAGTGCCGTTCATCCGAGTGTTCTAACCTCTTGGTGCTAGAGAGTTTCTAGACCACTTCGCGAACGCTTTGACGTTGCCCTTCAGAATGAAAGTCTCGCCAGGCGCATATGACCTGCTGCCCAGAACCCAACCCGAGAAGGTGTAGCCGACACGCACGAGGGTTCCTTCGCTTGATGCAAGAGTGGTTGCTCCGTAACCCAAAGTAGCTGCAGGTGCATCTCCACCCGTGGATCGAGCTCCCATGTAGGTAATGGTGAAGCGAGACCATTGCGCGATGGCGGTGTAACGACCGTCGACTGCAATCACATCGCCCGGGCGATACGTGGTTCCGTTGATTGACCAACCCGTGAAGTAATAGCCAGTTCTCTTAAGATTGCCCACGTTGGCTCGCACGATTCGGTTCGTGCAGCCTGACACGCTTGACGGAACCGAACCCGAAGATTTGGTTGGCGCCACATAGGTCATGGTGCAACGAACCCAACGAGCAAACAGGTTGACATTCTTAACCACGGTGATTTGCTGACCTGCCACATACGCAGTGCCGTCGAGCACCCAACCTAAGAACGTGTAGCCAGTTCGCGTCAAGCCGCTGGTGTTACCAGGGATTGTGAAACGGCCACCCGCTGTTGCGGCGCTAGGCGCAGTTCCAGACGTTGCCCCCGCACTGTAGAAGGTCACAACGAAACCAGTTGTCACACCGAGAGCCGCCGAACTGTAGCTGCCTGTGCCGGCATCATTCTCGGCGGCGACGCGGAACGTGTACGACGTATTTGGGGTAAGCGCCCGAATGATTACGCTCGAGCCAGTGAATTCGTTACCCGCGTACGTCGTCCAGACCACAGCGCTGCGCTCTCTGAACTGAACAACATAACCGGTGATTCCTGCACCACCGTTATCGGAAGGGTCTGTCCAAGAGAAGGTTGCCGTGGTGTGAGTTGTCGAGACAACCGTAATTGATGGCGCACCCGGTGCGCGTCTTGGAGTGGCTGGAACCGCCGACGAATATGCTCCGGTTCCGACAGCGCTAACGGCGGCAACCTCAAACTCGTATTGAGTTCCATTAACCAGGCTCAACACGGTGTATTCGGAGTTTAGGCCGACACCATCGTTTGCTGTGCGCCAGACGTTTGAACCAACAGCACGATAGTGCACGATGTAGTCGGTGATGGTTCCACCGTTTCCGACAGCACCGCTCCACGAAACCGTCACCTGAGAGACGCCAGCCACCGCTGTAACAGTTGGCGCCGTAGGGGTTCCTAGAGGGGTAGCCGAAATAGTCGAACTGTAACTTTGCACAGTGACCGAGTCGGCCATTGCTGCGACACTGAACTCATATTCGGTTCCATTTGTAAGCCCAGCCACGGTAACCGCCAGCGAGGTGGATTGGGTGTCGATGTCCGTCCAAGTTGCCGCGCCTACCTCTCTGTAACTGACGACGTAGCTAACGGGACTTCCAACTAGCGGCGCAACCCAGTCGAGCGTGACCGCGGAATCAGAGACAGAAGCATGGATGTCTACAGTGCTCACCGCGCTGCCGATACCCATGACGTTCTGGGCCTGAACCATGAAGTCGTAGTCGCTCACGCCATCGAGCCCCGTGACCGTCGCTCCAGTTTGATCACTAACGCCTTCATCAAAAACTACCCAGGTAGGCGAAGTGCGGAGCTTGTAAGAAACCACGTAGTCGGTGATTGCTGACCCTCCATTTGAAATTGGCGCTTGCCAAGCAATGAAAGCATCTGTTCCCGATAGCGAGACAGCAAGGCCAGAGGATTCACCGGGAACATCCGCGGGTACCGCTGAAACTGCAACGGCGAATGGGCTTAGACCTACCGCATTTTTCGCTGCAACGCGGAACAGATAGGTTGTGCCGTTCGTGAGTCCGGTGACTAGAGCACTGCGCGTAGAAGATACACCGTCAACAAAGGGAACGTACGATGATCCAACCTTGAACTGCACCACGTAGTCGGTGATGGCGGAATTTCCATCACTGTTCGGTAGGTCCCAAGTGAGAAGCACCTGACCAGAACCTGCAGTAGCTGCAAGGTTTTGAACTTCGCTCGGAGCGGAGGTTACAACCGCGGCCGGAAGCACCGTGAAAGACGAGGTGTCGCTGGTAGCGATGTGCGTATCGTCTCCTGCCTGGTCTGTTGTCACCGAGCAAGAGCCAACGTCTACCAAAGTGACTACGTTGTTGGTCACGGTACAAACCTCTGGAGGAGACACCGTGTAGGTGTATGGCAAGTTATTGCCATTCACTGTTGCAAGGTAAATCGGGCCTTGGTCAACGGGAGTATCGGGAATGTTGCTCGGTTCAACCAGTTGCACCGTGATCTGCAAGCGCGCTGGAGTACCGCGGCCGACGCTATTCTCGGCCAAGACCTGCATCGCATAGGTTTGGCCCGCCGTCAAACCAGTCAGAGGAATTGTGAGCGTGCCGTCGCCATTGTCGATGGTTTGTGATGGCGTAAGCCAGCTCGTGCCACCGTCAATCGAATAAAGGTATCCGGTTACCGCCGCTCCGCCAATGTCGATTGGTGGCTCAAAAGTAAGGTTTGCCGAAGTGTTCAGACCCGAACCAGTCAGGTTTTGTGGCTCTCCGGGTGTGCCAAGAAACAGATTCTGACCATCTTGGCTGTCGATGTTGAGAGTCCTCATCGAAGGGTAGGTTTCGGCCGTAACAGAGTCGGAAAACCAACCGAGAATTGCGGCGCTAACTGGAAGCATTCCGCCACCGGCATTGAGCTGAACGGTTGAGCAGAGTTCTGGACCTTTGCCCTTATAGTCCAGGGCGATCGTGGCAGACGAAATTGTTCCCTGCACGCCGATGAAAGCGAAGCTGAACGTCGGTCTAGAGCCAGATAGGGCAACATCAAGACCAGACATGTTCAAGTCAACGCCAAGCGAGATTGGAACATTGGTCCATCCGGTAACTGGAGTGCCATTCGCGTCGCGAACTGTCAAGAGAATACTGCTAGCCGTGCCACCTCCCACAAGAGCAGAGATTCGAAGAGTATCCCAAGAGGTAATGCCATTCGCAGTGGAACACGAATACCTAGGAGCAAACTGCGAAGGTTCTAGAGTCACCACCGGATTCTCTGAGCAGCCCGGATTACCGGAGGTAGCGTCAAAGTTGCCAAGAATACCCTCATCGCTGTTGAACCAGATGCAGTTTGCGTTGTTTGGGTCTTGCACGAGTTGGTACGTGTAAACCTGCACGTTGGGTGAGTAGGCAGAAGTGTTAAAGTCCGTGCAATAGTCACCAGTCAAGTAGTCGAAACACGATATCGAATAAGCAATGTTCGTAAGAATGTATGCGCGGTGGTTTGTTACCAGCGCATCCTGCCAAATTTCTGCGTAACCACCGACGTACTGAATCGGGTTTACGACATTCAGCTGTGCTCCGCTGAGGTCCCAGCACCAGTCTGCTGAGCATAACCCGTCAACTATTCCAGACGAATTCTCGTGCTTTATGAACATGCCATAGACGTTGTTGAAGGGCACCCAGGATGGCCAACTGCCACTTGAACATGACGAAAGGTCGGCAACCTTAAAACATTCAAGAGCGCTAACCGTCATCACGTAAAGATTTCCTCCGTGAACTAGCAATCTTGTGGGGTTGGCATTATCCGACGCAGAAAGTAGAGGAACTTCGTTAGCCGAACAAGGTGATTGCGTGGCTGAATCGAAGCAAAGAATGGTGCTGTCACCAGAGAAACTCGCGAAGTACTTGGTGCCAGAACGCACGAGCTGCGAAAGTTGCTGACCGTACCAAAAGGACATGTAAAGGTTGTAGCCCGAACTGTCTGAAAGAGGTGTAAAGCCACAGTTTTGCGGGTCGCTTGGGTCGACGACGTCGATACAAAGTACACCGGGATCAAACGCGTGCGATCCGCCGCTGGGCATAGTGAAGAAGTACAAACGACTGGTGAGGGGATCGGCAATTGGGTTCGATCTTGGGCCGGTTACGTAGTCCTCACCTTCAGGGCCTCGGATGGTGCGAGGTAGCCCGTCGTTGTAGCACGATGAACTGTCGGATTTCAGGTGGCAGTCGAGACCCAGGTAGTCATAGTGGTGATAGATGTTGTAAACGTAGTTATCCATCAGGGTCACACCCCAGCCATCACCAGCTGAGCCAGCTGAAAAGGTTGAGGCAGGCACGGCAGCCGTTGTCTCGGTGGAGTAAGACTGCGATAAACCGCTAATGAGTCCAGCCGTGACGTTGGTCTTTGTCGCTCTAATATCAGTCACGCTTGAGGCGGGTACCGGTTCGGTTGAAGACCAATTGACGCCATAGTCTGTGCTGTATTCGAGAGTCCAACCCTCCGGCGCAATAGCGCTTCCTGCTTGATAAATCACGTTCGAGTTGTAGGTCGTATGTATTTCTCTGTCACCGACACCAGGGCTGAGGAGTGCAGACGTTCCAACCTGAACTTCCGTGCCGTCGGCTAGAGTCGCCTGCTCGCGCAGGGTCTGTCCATTTATAAAGGCCTCGGTGTTTGAGCCGACGCTATCGGCAACTGGCCCTGTGGTTAAGGGTGGTGACGCGTAAGCCTGGAGGCTGGACATCTGAAGTGCCACGGCAATCGTAAAGACAATGACCTTGAACCATTTTGAGCTGGTACGAAACACTTTGAAACCGTCCTCTTAGGCGCCTGATGGTTAAAAATCTGCGCGTGGAGTTAGGCTACGTGAAATTAAGGGGTTTAAGAATATTTCTAGGTAACAATCGTGTTAAAAGTAGGTTCGATGTCTAAACGTTGAAGCGGAACTCGACCACGTCGCCATCTTTCATGACGTAGTCCTTGCCTTCCATGCGCACCTTGCCGGCTGCCTTGGCGTCGGTCATTGAACCAGCCGAGTCGAGGTCTTCAAAAGAAACAATTTCGGCCTTGATGAAACCACGCTCGAAGTCGGTGTGAATAACGCCAGCAGCCTGCGGAGCCTTCCATCCTTGACGAATGGTCCAGGCACGAGCCTCTTTCGGGCCAGCGGTGAGATAGGTCTGCAAGCCAAGAGTCTTAAAACCAATGCGCGCGAGCTGGTCGAGGCCCGATTCATCCTGGCCCAGTGAAGCCAGCAACTCCCCTGCCTCTTCGGGCGTGAGGTCGATAAGTTCGCTCTCAACCTTGGCGTCTAGAAAAACAGCCTCGGCCGGCGCAACCAAATCGGCGAGCGCCTTCTTCTTGGCTGGGTCGGTGAGAATCGATTCATCCACGTTGAAAACGAAAAGTGTTGGCTTGGCGGTTAGTAGCCCGAGCTCGCGAATCGGAGCAAGATCAATTTTGGTGGCCGATAGCGGGGTTCCGGCATCTAGCGCTTTGAGGGCTTCGTCGATTACCTCGAGCACTGCGGGTTCGGCCTTTTTACCCTTTACTTCTTTTTCAACGCGTGGTCGCGCTTTTTCGAGGGTTTGCATGTCGGCGAGAATTAGCTCGGTGTTGATGGTCTCGATGTCACTCTTTGCGTCGACTCGACCATCTACGTGAATGACATCGCCATCTACGAAGCCGCGAACCACCTGGGCAATGGCGTCGGCTTCACGGATGTTCGCCAAGAACTGGTTTCCTAGCCCCTCGCCTTCGCTTGCACCGCGAACGATTCCGGCGATGTCGACGAACGACACGGGCGCTGGCAGGATTCGCTCAGAACCGAAGATCTCTGAAAGTCGCGTTAGTCGAACATCTGGGAGGTTGACAACACCCACGTTTGGTTCGATGGTTGCGAACGGGTAGTTCGCCGCCAGAACGTTGTTCTTGGTGAGTGCATTGAAGAGGGTCGACTTGCCAACATTTGGCAGTCCCACGATTCCGATAGTTAGGGCCACCTCAAGAGTTTAATAGACGCATGCCCCTGAACTTCACCGCAATCGACTTCGAGACCGCAAATAACGCGGCCGCGAGCCCTTGCGCGGTCGGGTTGGTACGTGTTCGCGAGGGCCAGATCGCCGATTCACTCGCCCTGCTGATTCAGCCGCC
>CANFPR010000010.1 GCA_947448975.1 Micrococcales bacterium
GCAGCTCGGGCAGCCAGGTCGGCGCGCATAATCACGGCGTCGATGCCCTCGGGTTGGTAATAGTTCTTACGCAGATCAATCTGCTCAAAGCCCATGCTCAGATACAGCGCCTGAGCAACGGGATTATCAGCGCGCACCTCGAGAAACATGTGGGCTGCGCGGCGCTTGGCAGCTACATCCATGATGCGGTTCATGAGGCGACGGCCAAGACCCTTGCCCCTTACCGTATCGGCAACCGCGATGGTCATGATGTCGGCCTCTTGCCCGTCGATAACCCCGATGCCGGCGTAGCCAACTACTTCGCCCTGCTGGGTAACCACAAAGTAGTTTCGGCTGGGGTTGGGTGCAAGTTCGACGGCCATCATTTCGCGGGGCCACGCAGTTGAACCGAACGAGGCGTGCTCGATGTGCAGCACCGCCTCGAGGTCGTCTTCGGTGGCTGGGCGAATCAAGAAATCGGTCATGCGCCAGCCGGTCTTCCGAGTCGCACCTGCGGCTTTGGTGCTACCGCGTCTGGTGCGCGAAGGTAGAGGGCCGAAACATCGGCTTCTAGACGACCAGCCAAAATCAGTTTTTCGGCAACGCGAGCCAGTTGGCTAGCCGTAGCCGGTTGATCGGCGCGCACCACATCGAGCCCGCGCTCGGCGAGAAGAGTTTCGAGGTCGGCTGGTTTGGCAACGCTCGGGCCTTCAACCCGAACCGGTGCACCGTGGTGATCGAGCCCCGAATAGAGACTCCAATAAACCTCGCTGCGCCTGGCATCGGAGCTAACTAGCAACGGAGTTTGCTCAGAGACCTTTACCCCAGCTGGCTCGGATGCCTGCGCCTCGAGCGCCGCAAGTGCGATGGCATCGTGGCTAACCACACCAAAGATCGGGCGGGCAACTCCTTCGGCAAAAGCGATGGCTGCGGCAATGCCCACTCGCAACCCGGTGAATGGCGCCGGCCCACGCCCCGCGATAACCGCCGAAATGCGCGAAGGCGCTAACCCTGCCTTGGCAAAAACTTCGACCAGTGCATTGCCGATGTTCTCGCTGTGCCCCATGCGGTCGTCGATGTTTACCTCGGCCAGAACGGTGCCGCCAGAAACCAGCGCAACCGAGGTGCCTGCCGAAGTGTCGATGGCTAGAAATGGGCTCATGCCGCAACCTCAGCGAGGGCGCCGAAGCGAGCGATTGCAGCTTCGCTTGTGAACCGCTGGCCGAAACCCGTGATGCTCAACTCGCGAACCTCGCTGGCGCCGGTGTGGTCGCGTTCGATTTCCACATCGAGCCAAGAGTCGACCAACTCGTCGGTGAACCCGCGACCCCACTCCACCAAAACGATCGAATGAGCTAGGTCGATGTCGAGGTCGTCGAACTCGGCGGGGCTCGAGAGCCGGTAAGCGTCGACGTGAACCAGCGGCGTAGTCGAACCATCGCGCTTGTGAGTGCGGGCGATCACGAATGTTGGGCTCGAGACCGTGCCGGTAACTCCGAGGCCTTCACCGATTCCGCGCGAGAGAGTTGTTTTGCCAGCACCTAGCGGGCCAGTGAGTAACACCAGGTCGCCCGCGTCGAGCAACTTGGCGAGGGAGCATCCGAGTTGATGCATTATTTCTTCGTTAACCACTCGGATGCCGACCAGGCGAACCGACTGAGTCACTTGGCGGCCCCGATGTAGCGGCGTTTGAAGCGCCCGCCCATGCGTGTGACGATTTCGTAGTTGATGGTGTCGCTGGCATCGGCGAGGTCGTCAACCGATGGCGCACCAACGGCTGGGTCGCCAAACAAAATGACCTCATCGCCGGCTTTGACATTGTCGTTGCCGACGTCGAGCACGAATTGGTCCATGGCGATGCGCGAAAGAATTGGGTAGCTCTTGCCGTTGATGCTCACGTGAGCCTTACCGGTTGCGTTGCGCGGTAGGCCTTCGGCGTAACCCACAGGCACCAGAGCGAGAGTGGTTTCGGTTTCGGTGGTGTGCAGGTAACCGTAAGAAACACCGTGGCCGGCTGGCACGCGCTTAACCTGCGCCACAACCGACTTGGCAGTCATGGCTGGGCGAAGGCCAAACTCCGATGACCGGTGCGAGCTGAACGGGTCGAGACCGTAGATGGCAATGCCAACGCGAATCATGTCGAAGTGTGCATCTTCGTAAGCGAGCGAGCCGTCTGATGCCGTGAGGTGGGCAAGTTCATATTCGAGACCGGCGTCTTTGGCCTGTGCGAGAGCGGCGCGAAAGCGCTCGACCTGAGCGCGGTCGTCGGCTTCGGAGGTAGAGCTCAGGTGGCTGAATATGCCAACCACAACCACGCGCTCGGCAGCAACCGCTGCCTTGGTGGCTTCGATTAGGTCGATCCATTCAGCCTCAGTTGAACCGTTGCGACCCAACCCCGTGTCGATCTTTAGGTGCAGGTGGGCGAGCTCGCCAGAAATCTCGGATGCACGCACCGCACGATTTAACTGCTCGATGTTTGCAATGCCAAGGTCGACGTCGCGAGCAACCGCCTCAACAAAATCGTCTTCTGGGTCGTGCAACCAGGCCAGCACTGCGGCGCTGATGCCGGCATCGCGCAACTCAAGCGCTTCGCTCACATCGGCAACGCCGAATCCGGTGCAGCCGGCGGCTTCGAGGGCTTTGGCCACCTCAACCATGCCGTGGCCGTAGGCGTTGGCTTTAATCACCGGAAGAATGAGCGCTTTAGTGCGCGACTGCATCAACTTGAAGTTGTGCACCACAGCATCGAGGTCGATAACCAGTTCACGCATTACGCAGCACCTTCGGCAACCACAACGGCCACCGCCTTACCGCCATCATGACTTATCGAAACGTGAAAGCGTTGGATGCCGGCATCCCTGGTGAACTGATCGGTTGTGCCGTGGGTGGCGATCGATGGCTTGCCGAGTTGGTCGTAGCCCAAGACAACTTCGTGCCAGCGCATGCCGCGCGGGTCTCCGACCGCCTTGATGAGTGCCTCCTTTGCGGCGAAACGGCCGGCCAGTGTGCGCATCGAACCTTCGCGCTCCGACTCGGCAAACAAGCGCTCGACGAGCCTCGGGGTGTTGGTGATTGCCTGTTCAAACCTTTGCAGGTCAACCAGGTCAACTCCCACGCCGACGATCATTTGGTCGTCTACTCGACGGTCACCGACTTGGCTAGGTTACGAGGCTGGTCTACGTCTAGACCCTTGGCGGTTGAAAGAGCCAGGGCGAAGGCCTGCAGCGGAATAACGCACAGCACTGCCGCCATAATGGCGTCGGTCTTTGGCACATAGATCACGGCTTCGGCGTAGTTGCCAACGGTTCCGTCGCCCTCTTCGGCGATGGCGATGACCTTGGCTCCGCGAGCGCGAATTTCTTGGATGTTCGAAATCACCTTGGGGTGCAGGCTGTCGACATCGTCTGGGCTTGGCACCATCACGATAACCGGCTGACCCTCTTCGATAAGTGCGATTGGGCCGTGCTTGAGTTCACCAGCGGCGAACCCTTCGGCATGAATGTAGGCGATCTCTTTGAGCTTGAGCGCGCCTTCCATGGCAACCGGAAAGCCCACGTTGCGACCGAGGAACAACACCGACTTTGCGTTAGCGTGAGCGGTACCCAAATCGGATGCCTGCGAAATGTTTTCGAGTACTTCGCTGACTTTCTTAGGTAGGTGCAGCAGCTCTTGACCGAGCGCGGTGAGGTGGGCTTCGTCGAGAGCGCCTCGGGCCTCAGCGAGCACCAGCGCAAGCATGTAACCGGCGGTGATCTGCGCGGTTAGAGCCTTGGTAGAAGCAACGGCAACCTCTGGGCCGGCGTGGGTGTAAATCACGGCGTCTGACTCGCGTGCAAGTGTTGCACCCTGCGTGTTGCAAATCGCAAAGACCTTGGCACCCAGCTCCTGCGCGTAACGCACGGCCATGAGGGTATCCATGGTTTCACCAGACTGCGAGATGGCGATAACCAGAGTGTTGGGGGTGACGATCGGGCTGCGGTATCTGAACTCGTGCGAAAGTTCGACCTGCACAGGGATGCGCGCCCACTTCTCGATTGCATACTTCGCAACGTCACCGGCGTAAGAGGCCGTGCCACAGGCAACAATGATGATGCGTTCGATGTCGTTGATCTGCTGAGTCGAAATCTGCTTGATGTCGTCGAGCACAACGTGCCCGTCTGGGCGAACGCGACCCATGAGGGTGTCGGCGATCGCCTGAGGCTGGTCGGCGATCTCTTTGGCCATGAACGACGGCCATCCGCCCTTAGATGCGGCCGAGGCATCCCAGTCGACTTCGAATTCGGTGTAGGCAACGGGGGTTCCATCGAAGCCGAACAGTTCTACCGAATCGGCTCTGAGCACGACGATTTCATCTTGGCCGACTGACACTGCACGTTTGGTGTGTTCGACGAAGGCGGCCACGTCGGAGCCGAGAAAGTTCTCGCCGGTGCCGAGTCCAATAACCAGTGGCGCGTTGCGGCGGGCTGCCAGCACCACATCGGGCTGGTCTTGGTGAACAACGAGGATGGTGAACGCGCCGTGCAGACGGTTCATAACGCTGCTGAACGCGGCAAAGAGATCGTGGGTTTGCTCGTACTCGCGGGCAATCAGGTGGGCGGCAACTTCGGTGTCGGTCTCCGAAGCAAAGCGGGTGCCTTCGGCCAGCAGTTCGGCCTTCAACTCGGCAAAGTTTTCGATGATGCCGTTGTGAATCAAGGCAAGCTTGTGAGCCGGGCCGCCGAGGTGAGGGTGGGCATTGCCGTCGGTTGGGGCGCCGTGGGTAGCCCAGCGGGTGTGGCCGATGCCGATGTGCGATTCAGGTAGTGGATGCGCGGCGATCTCTGCTTCGAGGTTTACCAGCTTGCCCGACTTCTTGCGCATTTCAAGGTGGCCCGCCGAAATGACGGCGATGCCTGCAGAGTCGTAGCCACGGTATTCGAGGCGACGAAGACCACCGATAAGAACATCAACGGTCGCCTTGGGGCCAACGTAGCCAACGATTCCACACATAGGTTCTAATTTACGGCAGAATGGCTCTTTATGAGCGTTGTGAACGGTGCCACCGGTGCAGAATCTGGCGAATCCGCACAATTGACCGGCGAGCTTTCACCTTTCATCGAGATACCCCGCTCGGAGTGGGCCGCTCTGGGCCTGAAAACCCTGAATCCGTTGAGCGAAGCCGAAGTTGCCCAAATTCGCGGACTCGGCGACTTTCTTGACCTCGAAGAGGTTACCGATGTCTACCTGCCGTTGAGCCGGCTACTCAACCTCTACGTTGCGCAAATGCAGAGCCTGCACGCATCCTCGGAGAATTTCTTGGGTCAACATGCCAAGCGAGTGCCGTTTGTGATTGGTGTGGCCGGTTCGGTTGCAGTTGGAAAGTCGACCGTGGCACGTTTGCTCAAGGAGTTGCTATCGCGCTGGGAGGGCACTCCCCGCGTTGAACTGGTAACCACCGATGGTTTTCTCTACCCGAACGCCGAACTCGAGCGTCGCGGCATCATGACCCGCAAGGGTTTTCCGGAGTCTTACGACCGCATGGCGCTTCTAAAGTTTGTGGCCGACGTCAAGAGCGGTATGGCCGAAGTCACGGCCCCGGTTTATTCACACCTTTCTTACGACATTGTCGAAGGCGAGAAAGTTGTGATTCACTCACCCGACGTTCTAATCGTCGAGGGCCTAAACGTGCTGCAGGCACCGGGCTCGGGCCAAGACACGGCGCTTAGCGATTTCTTCGATTTCAAAATCTACGTCGATGCCGACACCGAAAACATCACCAGCTGGTTTCTGAACCGTTTTCAAAAACTGCGCGAATCGGCGTTTACCAACCCGGCTTCATACTTTCACCGTTACGCCGAGGTGCCTTTTGAAGTGGCACTCGAAACAGCCAAGCTGATTTGGTCGACCATCAACCTGCCCAACCTGCGCGAGAACATTTTGCCAACCCGTTCACGGGCTACTTTGGTTTTGAAGAAAGGCACCAACCACCGAGTGGAAAGCGTGCTGCTGCGCAAACTCTAGTTAAGTCAACCTTCGCGCGCTTGAGCCGGCTTGTTGCGATGCGCTGGACTAAGCGTCGGTCGCCTTTGAAAGTGCAACTCGCCCCAACATGTAAAACACCAGCGCAACCAGAAGTGCAACTGGAATTAGGTTGAGCGCCCAAAGCGTGAATTCCAAAAAGGCTTCGCTGCCGCCGCCCACGCCTTTAGCCAGAGCAGTGAAAGCGGCTAGGTTGGGAAGGCTCGCGGCCACCAGCACTGAGATTAGAGCGCTTCGATAATGTACATAACCGCGGCGAACGCCAGCGCTGGTTAGAGGATCAACGATTCTTCTGTTCACCGAGAGCAAGAGCAAAATTGGGACAATCAAAATCGACAGAAGAATTGCGAGAGCCACCAAGCCAAGGAAAATGACAATTCCCATTTAATTGTTCTCCATACGTGAGGTAGAGGCATCGGCGATTGAGTTCAAGTTCACCTCAATTTTGAGGGTTGGCTCAGCTTTTTAAATGTGTTTTTGAGTCACCGATTTGGGGGACAACCGTCAACGCTGCCGCTTTAGCTTCAGAGGAAGACGAGGCTAAAAGGTAAGTTCGGCTACCTGAGCGGCGATGGTTTCGCGGTCTGCGGCATCCTCGATTTGAGGCAAGAGCTGAAGCGCACGGCCTCGCGCCAACTTGGCCAGGTCGAGATCTTCGGCGGCCCAGTATGAGCGGGCGAGAATCTCGAAGGTTGAGGCGTGCATCCAGAGTGGAACCTCATTTGATTCAACGATTTCGAGGCAAGCCTGCGCGTGAAAAATGGCCGACTCCGGAAATCCAACCTCGCAGTAAACACGAGCGCACTGCCACTCACCGATAGCCCACTCCTTTGGCCCGCCAATCTGCTGCCAGTGCAAGCGGCTGGCATGAGCTGAGTGAATCATCTCGAGTTCTTCGGCTTCGGTGCGATCGGTGTTTTCAATAAGCTGCCAAGCTCGGTTAAACAGTTTTGCTGCCAGGGCCTTGGTTTGCTCCGGCGTTATGTCGGGGGTGATGTCGTTGGTGTTCATTCGCACCTAGAACGCGAGGCGCTTCTCGACTACGCGTGCAATGCGGTCGGCCCAAGACTGAGCGGCGCCCTCCTCGGATGCCTCGACCATGACTCGCACGAGATTCTCGGTGCCTGAAGCGCGAAGTAGCACGCGGCCCTTCGCACCGAGTTCGGCCTCGGCTTCGCGCACGAATGCCTGCAGCTCTTCGTCGCTGTCGACCCGAGTCTTGTCTACGCCGGCAACATTGATGAGAACCTGCGGGTAAACCTTCATCACCGATGCAAGCTCTGCCAGAGTCTTACCGGTGCGCACAATCTCGGCGGCCAAACGGAGCCCTGTTAGAACGCCGTCGCCAGTGGTTGCCCAGCGGCTAAAAATAATGTGACCCGACTGCTCACCGCCGAGGGTATAACCACCCTCGCGAATTTTTTCTAGAACGTAACGGTCGCCAACAGCGGTTTCGAGCATTTCGATGCCCGCCTCTTTCATAGCAATTCGAAGACCGAGGTTAGACATGACTGTGGCAACGAGAGTGTTGCGGGCAAGTTCGCCACGCTCTTTAGCGGCGATTGCGAGAATCGCCATGATGTGGTCGCCATCGACGATTGCACCGTTGCCGTCGACCGCGAGGCATCGGTCGGCGTCGCCGTCGTGAGCAATGCCCAGGTCGGCACGGTGCTCATGCACTGCGGCCTGCAGGGCGCTGAGATGGGTAGAGCCGTGACCCTGGTTGATGTTCATGCCGTCTGGGTCGGCTCCGATCACGATTACTTCGGCACCGGCATCTCTGAAGACATCTGGAGAGACCGCCGACGCAGCACCGTGTGCGCAGTCGAGAACAACCTTGAGACCTTCGAGACGGTTTGGTAAGGCGCGCAGCAGGTGAACGAGGTAACGATCTTCGGCGTCGGCAAAGGTTGTGATTCGGCCAACCGCTCCACCGATGGGCGCCAGCTTCGGCTCCATCATTGCGGTTTGAATTTTGTCTTCGACGCTGTCTTCTAGCTTGTGCCCGCCGCGCGCAAAAATCTTGATGCCGTTATCGGGGGCTTCGTTGTGTGAAGCAGAAATCATTACGCCAAAGTCGGCATTAATGTCGGCGGTTAGAAAGGCGGCGCCGGGGGTTGGCAGCACGCCAGCGTCGAAAACGTCTACACCCGACGATGCGAGGCCTGCGGCAACAGCCGCAGACAAGAACTCGCCCGAAACCCGAGGGTCGCGAGCGAGAACTGCTTTAGGTCTTAAACCGGTTTTGCGTGACTCTTCACCAAGAACAATTGCTGCTGCTTGAGCGAGAGAAACCGCTAGTTCGACGGTGAGGGTTCGATTGGCTAAGCCGCGAACGCCGTCTGTGCCAAAAAGTCGAGCCATGCTACGAGGCTAGCCGATTCTGAAGAAATTAAGCCCGAAGGATTAACGCTTCGAGAACTGAGAAGCCTTACGGGCCTTCTTGAGACCGGCCTTCTTACGCTCGATGACGCGTGGGTCGCGCTTTAGGAAGCCAGCCTTCTTGAGAGCCGGACGGTTGTTGTCGCGGTCGATCTCGTTGAGTGCACGGGCGATGCCTAGACGAAGCGCACCTGCCTGACCAGCGATGCCACCACCGTTGATACGAGCGATAACGTCGTACTGGTTCTTGAGGTCAAGAACGGTGAATGGGTCGGTGATTAGCTGCTGGTGAAGCTTGTTAGGGAAGTACTCGGCAAGTTCGCGACCGTTTACCTTGATTACGCCGGTGCCTGGCACCATGCGAACGCGGGCAACTGCCTCTTTGCGGCGACCTAGACCAGCGCCTGGCTGGGTTAGTGGGCCACGAGCCTTGGCTGGCTTGTCGCCGGCCTTCGCTGCAGGAGTCTCGGTTGAGTACTCAGCTGGGGTTTCAACAACTGCTTCGGTTGCTGCTGCTTCGGTTTTAGCCACGAGGTTTTTATCCTTGTTCGTTGGGGTCGACTACTGAGCGACCTGGTCGATGATGAAAGGCTTTGGCTGCTGTGCAGCGTGTGGGTGCTCAGCACCACGGTAAACCTTCAGCTTGGTGAGCTGTGCGTTTCCGAGCTTGTTGCGAGGAAGCATGCCCTTGATGGCCTTCTCAACTGCCTTCTCTGGGCTCTTCTCTAGAAGCTCAGCGTAGGTGGTTGCGGTAAGACCGCCTGGGTAACCAGAGTGGCGGTAAGCCTTCTTCTGCAGGAGCTTTGCACCGGTCAACGCGATCTTCTCTGCGTTGATGATGATCACGAAGTCACCGTTGTCCATGTGAGGAGCAAAGGTTGGCTTGTGCTTGCCGCGCAGCAGGGTTGCTGCGTGAGTTGCGAGACGGCCGAGGACTACATCGGTGGCGTCAATGATGAGCCACTCGTTCTTCAACTCGGAAGCCTTTGGTGAGTAAGTACGCACGCTAAATTGCCTTCTACTTTTCTGTCGGTTAGGACATGAACCCGCGACAGAAGAAAAGACTTCTTTGGGATTCAAGTTTCACGCTGGTGAATACCAGCAACAAGGGTCAAGTTTAGCCCGTACCTATGCGGTTGGTCAAACCCTAAATAAGTTTTCTACGACTCATCTAAAGTTCGTCTAGTGCGCGAACGCTCAGCTTGGTATGCCAAACGCGATTCTGCCGGGTAGCCGATCTCGATTAGGGTCAAACCTTTTGGTTCAACAACCTTGTAAGTCTCTACTCTCTTGGCACGTTCGAAGGTGCGTTTGAGGTCATCCTTGGTGGCTCTACCCGCACCAACGGCTATTAGAGCGCCCACGATTGAGCGCACCATGTTGTGGCAAAAGGCGTCGGCCTTGAGTTCGATTTCGATGATGTTCTGGGAGTTGCGCTTCACCTTGATGCGCTTGAGGTTGCGAATGGTGGTTGCGCCTTCGCGCGATTTGCAGAACGAGGCGAAGTCGCCAAGACCAATCAGAAGTTGTGCGGCATCGTTCATGGCCTCGGGATCGAGCGCGTAGGTGAGGTTGAGCACGTAGCGCATCTGCTGCGGATCTTTGGGCGCAAAGTCATCGGAGATTTGATAGCGGTAACGGCGATAGATGGCCGAGAACCTGGCATCGAAACCGGCAGCGGCCGGCTCAAACTTGTGAACGCGAATCTCTTCGCTGAGCATGTGGTTGAGTTTGGCAACGATGTTGTAGCTGCGGCCGAGGCGTTTTAGCTGGGCCGGCGAAAGATCTACGTGAACCACCTGATTGGCGGCGTGAACCCCGGCGTCGGTGCGCCCGGCAACTCGCATACCAAAGTCGTTTGAGGTCTCGCCAAAGATGGTGGTCATCGCGGCAAGTAGGTCGCCTTGAACGGTGCGATGTTCCGGCTGCTTGGCAAATCCGGTGTAGTTTGTGCCGTCGTAGGCGAAATCGACCCGAAAACGAGTCAACCCGTCAACCGAGTGGCTGACGGGCTGGCTCATGATGATTGAAAGCGGCTTAGGCTTCTTCAGCTGGGGCTTCGGCCTCGGCTGCTGGAGCTTCTTCGGCGGCAACTTCGGCCTCGGCTGCTGGAGCCTCTGCCTCTACTGCTGGTGCCTCTTCGGCTGCAGCAGGAGCTGCGGCTTCTTCTACAACCGCAGGCGACTCAGATGCTTCGGCCTCAACGGCTGCTACATCTTCTGCTACTTCGGCTTCGGTCTCTACAACCTCGACAGGAGCGGCAGCAGTTGCCTTTACAGCGTTCTCAAGCTTTGGCTTCTTGTTGACAACCTTGGCCGATACTGGCTCTAGAACTAGCTCGATAACACACATAGGTGCGTTGTCGCCCTTACGGAAGCCGAGCTTAGTGATACGGGTGTATCCACCGTTGCGGTCTGCAACCAAAGGTGCAACCTCGGTGAAAAGCTTGTGAACGGCACCCTTGTCGGTAATCTGCTGCATCACACGGCGACGCGACGCGAGGTCGCCACGCTTTGCGAAGCTAACTAGACGCTCGGCAACCGGACGAAGGCGCTTGGCCTTGGTTTCGGTGGTTTCGATGCGACCGTGGTTGATCAGCGAGGTAGCCAGGTTGCGGAGCATGAGGCGCTCGTGTGCTGGTCCGCCACCAAGACGTGGTCCCTTTGTTGGGGTAGGCATTTATTTCTCCTTGGATTTCTTTGGTAGCGGCCTAGGCCTGGTCTACGTCGTCAAAGTCGGCGGCGAAGTCATCGCCGGTGCTGAAATAGGCAGCTTCAAAGCCAGGGATGCTGTCTTTGAACTTTAGGCCCATCGAGGTGAGCTTGTCGCGAACCTCGTCAACCGACTTCGAACCGAAGTTACGGATGTTCATGAGCTGGTCTTCGGTAAGTGCAACCAACTCCGAAACGGTGTTGATGCCTTCACGCTTGAGGCAGTTGTAGCTGCGAACGGTTAGCTCTAGCTCTTCGATTGGCATTGCCAACTCTGGGCTTAGGGCTGCTTCAACCGGAGCGGCACCGAGTTCGATACCTTCGGCGTCTTCGTTTAGGCTCTTAGCCAAACCGAACAGCTCAACCAAGGTGCTTCCTGCAGATGCAACAGCGTCGGTTGGGGTGATCGAAGGCTTGGTCTCAACATCGACGATTAGCTTGTCGAAGTTGGTGAACTCACCGGCACGAGTTGCCTCAACGCGGTAAGCAACCTTTAGAACTGGAGAGTAGATCGAGTCAACTGGAATCAGACCAGCTTCTTCGCCCTGCGAACGGTTCTGAGCTGCCTGAACGTAACCACGGCCACGCTCGATGATGAGCTCAACTTCGAACTTTGCCTTCGCGTTGATGGTTGCGATGACTAGCTCTGGGTTGTGAATCTCAACGCCGGCAGGAACCTGGATGTCTGCAGCGGTGGCAGCGCCAGCGCCCGACTTGGTTAGGCGAGCAACAACTGGCTCGTCGTTCTCAGATGAAACTACGAGTTCCTTGAGGTTCAAGATGATCTCGGTGACGTCTTCTTTAACACCTTCGATGGTGCTGAACTCGTGAAGAGCGCCAGCAAAACGAACGTGGGTTACTGCTGCGCCTGGAATCGACGAAAGCAGGGTGCGGCGAAGCGAGTTGCCGAGGGTGTAACCGAAGCCAGGCTCCAGTGGGTCGAGCGTAAAGCGCGAACGAGTGTCTGAAATCTTCTCTTCGTGAAGGGTTGGGCGCTGTGCAATTAGCACTGTTGTTTCCTTTCGTAGGCATCCACTATTTGATGCCTAGTGTTGGGTTTGCTGCGAAGTGGCCACCACGCAGCTTATTCAGTTGAGTTTTGAAACTGGATAAAACTGTGGGGACGCGTTAGATGCGGCGGCGCTTTGGTGGACGGCAGCCGTTGTGAGCCTGTGGGGTCACGTCGCTGATCGAACCAACTTCAAGGCCTGCTGCTGCAAGCGAACGGATTGCGGTGTCTTTACCCGAACCAGGACCCTTGACGAAAACGTCAACCTTCTTGAGGCCGTGCTCCTGAGCCTTGCGAGCTGCCGACTCGGCTGCAAGCTGGGCTGCGAATGGGGTGGACTTGCGAGAGCCCTTGTAACCAACATCGCCAGAAGAAGACCACGAGATAACAGCACCGGTTGAGTCGGTAATCGACACGATGGTGTTGTTGAAGGTCGACTTGATGTGAGCCTGACCGACGGTGATGTTCTTCTTCTCTTTACGACGCGGCTTACGAGCTGCGGAACCGGCCTTAGCCTTAGGTGCTGCCATTTGTGCTTTCTCCTAAAATCTTCTAATCAGAGTGGACGCGAGAGCCGGGGCTACTTGCGTGCCGCCTTCTTCTTGCCGGCTACGGTGCGCTTTGGTCCCTTGCGGGTACGAGCGTTGGTCTTGGTGCGCTGTCCACGAACTGGAAGACCCTTGCGGTGACGGATTCCCTCGTATGAACCGATCTCAACCTTGCGGCGAATGTCGGCTGCAACGTCACGGCGGAGGTCACCCTCAACTTTGTAGTTGCCTTCGATGAAGTCACGGATTGCAACAAGCTGGTCATCGGTCAAGTCTTTGACACGGATGTTCTTGTCGATTTTGGTTTCGGTCAGAATCTGAACCGAGCGAGTACGGCCAATACCGTAAACGTAGGTTAGTGCGATTTCGACGCGCTTCGCGTCTGGAATATCGGCTCCGGCAACACGTGCCATTGGATTTCTCCTTGTTGTTTAGAAGGTCTACAGCACCGCATCCCGCACCTGGTGGTTTGGGCTCCGGCCTTCTCCGGAGGTGACATCTTTGGGTTTGTGCCCTTAGATGTTGCGTTGCCTTGTTTTGCTATTCAGTTGTAAAACTTGTGGAAGCGATTAGCCCTGACGCTGCTTGTGGCGTGGGTTCTCGCAGATCACCATGACGCGACCGTGGCGACGGATGACCTTGCACTTGTCGCAAATCTTCTTGACGCTTGGGTTAACCTTCATGTCTCTTACTTCTCGTTAGGGTTCTTGCGAACCGGTTTTCAAGTCTTTATTTGTAGCGGTAGATGATGCGGCCACGAGTCAGGTCGTAGGTGCTCAACTCAACGATTACGCGGTCCTCTGGGAGGATGCGAATGTAGTGTTGGCGCATCTTGCCTGAGATGTGCGCAAGGACTTTGTGACCATTCGTAAGCTCGACCCGAAACATGGCGTTGGGTAGAGCCTCAACTACTGTGCCTTCGATCTCGATGACACCGTCTTTGTTGGCCATAAACTCACTTATCTACGTTGCTTGGTGATGTCTCAAACGCACGCAAAACACCCAAACCTTCGAATAGGGATTGCGTGTAGAAACACCGAAGTTCAATCCTACGGATATTTAGCGCAATTTGCTAATTAATCTTTCGGGGATCTACCGGCACGATGCCATAGGCCGCGAGGGCTTCGGCTCCGCCATCGGCAGACGTGAGCACCCAGATGCCGCGCTCGTGCACAGCCACGCTGTGCTCCCAGTGCGAGGCATCCGAGCGGTCTTTGGTGCTGACTGTCCATTCGTCATCGAGAATCTTTACCTTGGGGCTGCCAAAGGTGACCATCGGCTCGATGGCAACGCACAGACCGGGCAAAACCTCAGGCCCCGAAAAGCGGGTTTGGTAGTTGAACACCGGTGGGTCTTCGTGCATCGAGCGCCCGATGCCGTGGCCGATGTAATCCTCGAGAATTCCGTAACGACCAGCCGAGCGCACAAACTTTTCGACGGCGACGCCAACCTCGTTGAGTCGCTTGGCGGTTGCGAGAGCTGCGATGCCAGCCCAGAGCGAACCCTCGGTAACGGCGCTTAGTTTTGCGCGGTTTTCGAGCACCGATGCGGCAACGCCGGCTGCTTCTCCCCCTGGCACAATCACGGTCATGGCCGAGTCGCCGTTCC
>CANFPR010000011.1 GCA_947448975.1 Micrococcales bacterium
AAAGTAGAGCACTCGGTCGACCATGCCCAGAATCGGGTTGACGTCGTGAGTCACAAAGATCACCGCTGCCGAGTGCTCTTTGCGCTCTTGGTCGAGCAGGTCGGCCACGTTCTTTTGCTGCGCTAGGTCAAGAGCGCTCAGCGGTTCGTCGGCCAGGATCAGGTCGGGTTCATCGATGACCGCCTGGCCAACCCTGAAGCGTTGCAACTGACCACCCGAAAGTTCGGCAATCGGCTGGCTGGCGAGGTCGTGGCCGTCGATGCAATCCAAGATGTGGTTCACCCGCGCGCGGTCGGCTCGGGGATGCAGCGAGAAGCCGAAACGGTGCCCACTCAGGCCCATGCGCAAAAGGTCGCGGGCCAACATCGGTGCCGCGCCAGCCGATCGGTGCTGCGGAATGTAGCCGATGTTTTGCGAGCCGTGACCGGTGGTTTTACCGGCGAGCTTGATAGTGCCGGCCGAAAGCTTTACTTGCCCGAGAATCGCCTTGAGCAGCGAAGTTTTGCCCGAGCCGTTGGTGCCGAGCACTGCGATGAACTCACCCGGTGCCACCTCGAGGTTGAGGTTGCTCCACAGGGTTTTGTCGTCGAACGCGAGAGTCGCGCCCTCTACTTTGAGAATTGGTTGACTCATTGCTTGCCTTCAATCTCGGCTATCGCACCATCGAGCATTGCCAGGTAGTCACCCTCGTAGGCAAAGGTGTCTGGGTCTTGCGGTAGCAATTCGCTAAACGAATACACCGGGATGCCTGGGCGCGCGCCCTCGATGAGCGAGCTGATCTGGCTCGAAGTTACCGAGGCGTTCACCGCGATGAAGTAGATGTCGCCTTGCAAAATCTGTTTGGCCTCGTTGAGTACAGTCGGTGGCACGTCGCGCTCTTCTTCGATGGCTCGCGCGTATTCTTCGGGCGTGAGGTTGGTGCAGCCGGCATCTTCGAGTAGGTAGTCAATCAGGGGCTCGGTGGCAAACACGTTGCCGCAGGTGCCAGCTGCCTTGATGTTGTTGAGTGTGGCTTTGCGATTGGCAAGTTGAGTGCGAAGGGCGTCGAGATTGGCCCAAACCCTCTCGGATGCACTCGAATCAACCGCCTCGATGGCGCCTGCTATTACTGCCGCAACATCACCCGACTGGTCGACGTCAAACCAGATGTGCTCGTTTCGGCTGGCATCGTCGCCGGCCGCCATGAACGCATTCACAACAATGGCGGGAGTTGGGTCGGCGGCAACCATCTTCTCGACGAAGTCGTCGTAACCGCCGCCGTTCATAATGACGATGTCGGCTTCGTTGACCGCCAACTGATCGCGAGCCGAGGCCTCGAACGAGTGCGGATCTTGGTTGGTGTTGGAGATTAGGGCGGTAACCGTGGAGGTGTCGCCGGCAATCAGGTTTGCCACCGAACCCCAAACGTCGGTGCTTGCCACGATTTTGATTGGACCGGTGCCCGCCTGCCAGCCGGTGGTTGCGGTGGCGCATGAGGTGAGAGATGTTGCCAGGGCCGCAGCGGTTGCGGCAACCGCGAGCGCGCGGATTACGCGGCGCTGAGCTGAGGTGGCGAACATGTTGCCAGCCTAAGTCTTACTGATAATGATTGTCAATAAGAGGATTTTGGTGCGGATGCCGAATCAAGGATTGCTGCCAGGGTGGCGGGGGTGGCGCTAGTTAGTCGTCGGGGCGCTAGTTAGTAACGTGCGGCTGCTTGCGCAGTTCGAGCGTTGAGATCACCAGAGCGGCGATGGCAAACACCAGGGCCAGGCGCACCAGAATCCAGAACGAAGCAACCTCTTCGGGGTAGCCAATCAGCTCACCAAAAACCGAACCTTGCTCGTGACCTGCCGAAATCAGAATGTAGGCAAACGTAAAGCCGATGGCCAGCGACGCCGCGGTAACCAGAACCGCATTGATGTGAGCGTGCAGGGCCTTGAACTGCGGAAGAAAACTTAGCACTCCGGCTACCAGGGCAATGAGCGGCCCGACCAGAAAGCGAAGCAGCATCAAAGTTGCTGTCACGGCGTCGTATTCGTAGAACTCAAAAATCGAATCGATCTTTAGCCACTCATCGGGCAGAACCAGAATGGTGAGGTAAATCAGACCGTAGAGAGCTAGAAGCAGACCGGCAATTTGCGGTTTCGAAACTCTCATTGCTTACTCCCTCGAGCTAGTCAAGTAGAAGCGCTGGCTCTTCGATAACCGAGGCAACGTCTTGCACAAAGCGGCTGGCCACGTCGCCGTCAACCACGCGGTGGTCAAAGGTGGCGCCGATGGTGGTTACCTGGCGAACCTGAATTTCGTTGTTGACCACCCAAGGCTTAGGGCGAATCGAACCGAGAGCCACAATGGCAACTTCGCCAGGGTTCAAGATCGGTGTTCCGGTGTCGACACCAAAGACACCGATGTTGGTAATGGTGATCGTTCCGTCTTTCATGTCGGCAGGCGTAGTTTTGCCGTCGCGAGCGGTGGCTGCCAACTGGCCGATAGCCTCAGCAAGTTCGAGCATCGACATTTTGTCGGCATCCTTGATGTTCGGAACAATCAAGCCTCGGGGGGTCGCTGCCGCGATACCGAAGTTGACGAAGTTGTGAACGATGATCTCTTCGTCGGTGAAAGTCGAGTTGACCATCGGGTTGCGGCGAATCGCCCAGATCATCGCCTTGGCCATGATCAAAAGCGGGGTCACCTTCACGCCGGCGAAGTCGGTTGACACCTTGAGGCGCTTCACATACTCCATGGTGCGGGTGGCGTCGACGTCAACAAAGATGCTCACGTGCGGCGCGGTGAAAGCGCTCGAAACCATCGCGTTGGCAATCGCCTTGCGCACTCCCTTAACTGGGATGCGCTCCTCGCGCTCACTCTTAGGAGCTGGAGTGCTGAGGTTTCTAAACACCGATGCCTGCTGCGCGCCACCCATTACGTCTTCACGGGTGATTTCGCCGCCTAGGCCGGTGCCGGAAATCTTGGCAAGGTCGACGTTTAGGTCTTTGGCAAGTTTGCGAACCGGCGGCTTGGCGATGACGCCGTCTGGAGTAGCCGGAAGGTTGAGTGCGCCCTGAGCTGCAGCCTCGGCGATAACCGGGATGGCCGTGGTGGCCGGAGCCGAAGGGTTGGTGAAGCCCGGCGATGCGCCTGGTGCAACCGGTGGGTTCACTGCCCCCGGGCGACGACGGCGCGAGTTAGCCACCGAGTTTGAAACGCCATAACCAACCAGGGTTGGGTTCTTGGCTTCAACCGAAACCGAAGCGGCTGCATCGGCAACTGCCTGGTGCGCGCTGGCCGCGTTTTCGGCGATAACCGGAATCGAGGTTGTGACGGCCGAGTTGTTGGCAGTGTCTGGCACGGTCACCGAGATGATCGGGTTGCCAACCTCAACGGTGTCGCCCTCCTTGGCCATGAGTTCGCTAACCACTCCGGCGAACGGGCAAGGAAGCTCAACCAGCGACTTAGCGGTTTCGATTTCGACGATGATCTGGTTAACGCTGACGGTGTCGCCGGCCTTAACTTTCCAAGAGACAATCTCAGCTTCGGTAAGGCCTTCGCCAACGTCTGGCAGGTTGAAGAACGCAAGTTTGGTCATGTCAACCTCCTAGTAAGCCAGCGATCGGTCGACCGCTTCGAGAATGCGGTCTGCGTCAGGCAAGAATACTTCTTCGAGCTTGGCGGCGGGGTACGGAACATCGAATCCACCAACGCGAAGCACCGGAGCCTCGAGGTGGTAGAAAGCTTCTTCGGCAACACGAGCCGCAACTTCGCTGCTCACCGAAACAAAGGTGCTGTCTTCGTGAGCCACAATCAGGCGCCCGGTTTTCTTCACAGAGGTGACGATGGTTGCAAAGTCGATTGGAGAAATCGAACGCAGGTCGATCACTTCGATGCTGGTGCCTTCGGCGGCGGCAATCTCGGCTGCCTGAAGTGCAACGGCAACCATCGGGCCATACGTCGCGATGGTGAGGTGCTGACCTTCGCGAAGAACTCGCGCCTGGTATGGGCCCATCGGCGGTTCATCCAAGTTGACCGGGCCTTTTTGCCAGTAGCGACGCTTTGGCTCAAAGAACATAACCGGGTCGTTCGATTCGATGGCCTGCTGAATCATCCAGTAGGCATCGTTCGGGTTGCTCGGGCTGATTACACGAAGACCGGCTGTGTGAGCAAAGTAGGCTTCGGGGCTTTCGCTGTGGTGTTCAACCGCGCCGATGCCGCCGCCGTAAGGCACGCGAATAACGATGGGCATTGGGGTGAAGCCCTCGGAGCGGTTCTGCATTTTGGCCAGCTGAGTGGTGATCTGGTCGAAGGCAGGAAAGATGAAGCCGTCAAACTGAATTTCGGCAACCGGGCGATAGCCGCGCATGGCCAAACCGATTGCGGTGCCCACGATGCCCGACTCGGCGATTGGTGAGTTGAAAATTTGCTTGTCGCCGAACTCGGCGTGCAGACCTTCGGTTACACGAAAGACGCCACCGAGCTGGGCGACGTCTTCGCCGAACATGAGAACTTTAGGGTTTTCGGCCATGCACTTGCGAAGGCCAGCGTTGATTGCCTTGGCAATCGAGAGTTCTACGAAGTTGCTCATTCGTGAGCCGCCTCTCCGAAGCCGGCCTCGTACTTGTGCAGCCATTCGAGCTGCTCTTCGATGAGCGGGTGTGGTTCTGAGTAGACGTACTTGAACATGTGCTCAACTGGCGGGGCTGGAAGGGCGAAGGTTGCTTCGCGAATTTCGGTTGAAAGCTTTTCGCCGGCTTCGGCAACTTCGTCGAAGAAGTCTTGCTTTATGCCCTGGCGACGCAGGAAGGTTTCGAAGCGGGCCAGAGGGTCGCGTGCCTTCCAATATTCAACTTCGGCGCTGTCGCGGTATTTGGTTGGGTCGTCTGAGGTGGTGTGAGCACCGATGCGGTAGGTGAGTGCCTCGATGAGAAACGGGCCGGCGCCTTCGCGCGCTTCATCCATGTGCTTTGCGGTTACGGCGTATGAGGCAAGAATGTCGTTGCCGTCGATGCGAATGCCCGGAACACCGAAGCCTGCGCCGCGCTGGTAGAGCGGAACCTTGGTTTGGCTGGCTACCGAAGACGAGATTGCCCACTGGTTGTTCTGGCAGAAGAACACGATTGGTGAGTCGTTGATGGCGGCGAAGAGAAACGATTCGCTCACGTCGCCTTCGGCGGTTGCGCCGTCGCCGAAGTATGAGATCACGGCGAGGTCGTCTTCGAGGTTTCCGTTGCCAACTTTGCCGTCCATCTTCACGCCCATGGCATAGCCGGTGGCGTGCAGCACTTGGCTGCCGAGAACGATTGCGTAGAGGTGAAAGCGAGTTTCTTCTGGGTTCCATCCGCCGTGGTTAACACCGCGGAGCATTTTGAGAATCGACATTAGGTCGATGCCGTGGGTGATTGCTACGCCGTGCTCGCGGTACGAAGGAAAGATGTGGTCGTTGTGGCCAACGCCGTAACCCGAACCGATTTGGGCGGCTTCTTGGCCGATGGCTGGAATCCAGAGGCCGAGCTGGCCTTGACGCTGAAGTGCTTCGGCTTCTTTGTCGAAGCGGCGCATGCGCGCCATGTCGCGGTAGAACTTGAGAAAGTCGGCCTCGGTTAGCTTGTCGATGTACTTGGCGTACTCGCCCCACTGCTTGGCAACGCCGTATTCACCGTCGGGGGTGAGCAGCTGCACCATGGGTACATCGCGAGATTGTTCTGAGGTCACCTATTCAATTTAGTCGCTGGGTGCGAGAATCGTTTCATGAAACGATTTCTAGTTGGCACCGTGGTCAATGCCGTTGCCCTGTGGCTGGTTACTTTGCTGGTTCCTGCCATTCACCTCACCCCTTACGGCGGCAGCGATGTTTGGCGTTCGATTCTTTCTTATTTGCTGGTTGCGCTGATTTTCGGGTTGGTTAACTCGATCATCGCCCCGGTAATCAAGGTTTTGGCGATTCCGCTTTACATTCTCACGTTCGGCCTCATCTCGCTTCTCATCAATGGCGCTCTGCTGCTGTTTGTTGCTTGGTTGAGCCGCTTGGTTGGTGGCGACGTGTTTCGCATCGACGGATTCACTCAGGAGGGCCTCACCATTCAGTCGTTGGGCTGGGCCATCTTGGGTGCCATCATCTTGAGCATCGCCTCGTTCCTAACTCGCGGACTTTTCAAACTTCTGCGCATTCTCTAGAAGCAGCCCCGACAATTCGCGGCCTCATCGTCCGCCTTCGTAGTTGAAGGTCTGGGTTTCGACCAGCTGCAACCCTTCGAACTTGCCGAGCAGGTCGTCGCGGATGCGCGCCACTCCCGCACTGGCCGATTCGTCGATCATGCCGGCGGTCTTTTGGTAAGAACTGAGTTCGTGAGCAACGAGGGCGGTTTGCCCAGCCTTCACCTCAACCTCGCGGCCCACGGTTACCCAGTTTTCGGTGAGCGGGTTAATCTTGCCGGCAAGAGCGGGCACCACATCGTTGGCATGTTCGATCGACATAACCGGGATGCCTTCGGGAATCGCCACGTGCCCAACCGGTGCCCCCACGGTTATTACGCCAACCACATTGTTGTGACCGGCTGCTGCGAGTTCGGCGGCAACCAAACCGCCCTGCGAATAGCCGGCCACAACCACGGCATCGCCTTTACCCACACCCGCACTCTGCAGTGCCTCGCGCACCGCAAGTTGGCAGGCCGCGTGGTCTGAGTCGGCCAGTTCGTGAACGCTGGCAGCGAGGTTGAACGGCTCGGCAATGTTGAAGGGGTTTTTGCTGCGCATGCCCGGCAGGTAAACCATGAACAGCTTTCGCTTGCCGTCGGTGTAGCGCTCGATAACAACGGTTGGCTTTTCGGCACGGTGGGTCTGTGCCAACCTCGACGTTATTTGGGCAACCGAGTTTGGGGCGGCGTGCATTGGCGTGGCACCGACTCCGGCGAGCGCGGGGGCGTTAGCGCCGAGCACTCCGAGCAGACCCGCTTGATTGATCATCTGCTGCGCACCCGCTCTGGCGTCGTCGCCCGAACTCGCACGACCGCCGGTGAGGCTCGAATAAGCGTCGATGGTTTCGCGAGCCAAAACCCTCGAGGTTTTGCCGTCGATGAATTGGGTTGCTGCGATGGCCCCCATGAGTGCCAGGGGAATTCTGGCCCGAACGCCGATGGGAATGAGAGCCATGAGCAACGGATGCTGCGCCACAAACTGCGTGACCCAGTGAATGCGATTGGTGACCCTCGCTTCGACCGAAAGGTAAGCCTCGGCCGCAGCCGCGCAAGCCCACTGAAGTTTCTCGATGCGAAAGAGAATGCCCGGCGCATGCAACGCGAGCAACCCGCGCTGCACCGGGTCGATGAGGAAATCGGTGAGCTCAAACTCGGCGCGCAATCGATCTTGAGCCAACTGAAGAGTGCCGCGGCCTCGCTCTATTTCTGATCGCGTGGCAACGATGCGAGGGTCGCCGCCGTAACTAACCAAACTCACGATGCCACCCCAAAGATGTCGAGGCTGAACGCCGGCAGGCTCGAAAGCTGCGCCCGCAGGTGCGTGAGGTCGTGAAGCAAGGTTTCTACCTCGCGTTCATAGGCGCGCGAGGCGTCGCCAGCCCAAAGGGCGGCGTCGGGTTTAGCCGAGTGAACGAAGGCGTTGATTTCGTCGAATCGAAGAATTAGAGATTGCATGGCAAAAGTTTTGGGCGAGGCATCCGTGAAAAATGCCAACCAGAAAATTCGGTGGATAACTCACACTTGCTAACAGGCAGACACCAGTGGCACGGATGTCTGGCAAAATGGAGTGGTGAGCAAACTTTCGGTGCAGCCCCTTTCCCCTCTCGACGGGCGTTACCGCGCTGCGGTTGCCGATCTTGGCGACCACCTGAGCGAGGCCGGGCTTAACCGTGCTCGCGTGAAGGTCGAAATCGAGTGGCTCATTCAGCTGGCCAACCGCGACCTACTGCAAACCGGCAAGCCTGTTCTAGAGCCAGAAGCCGAAAAGTTGCGTGCGATTGTCACAAACTTTTCAGATGCCGATGTTGAAACCTTGGCTCGCACCGAGGCAACCACCAAGCACGACGTAAAGGCCGTGGAATATTTCATTCGCGCCAAGCTCGTTGAGTTGGGCCGCGAAGACCTGCTCGAACTAACCCACTTCGCCTGCACCAGCGAAGACATCAACAACCTTTCTTATGCGCTCACCGTGCGCGATGCCATCACCGATGTTTGGCTGCCAAAGGCCGAGGGGCTAATTGCCAAGCTCACCGAGTTGGCGCACAGGTATGTTTCGGTGCCAATGCTCTCGCGCACTCACGGTCAGCCAGCTACCCCAACCACAATGGGTAAAGAGCTACAAGTTTTTGTTCACCGTCTGCGCCGTCAGGTTGAGCGCATCGAAAAGACCGAATACCTCGGCAAGTTTTCGGGCGCCACCGGCACGTTCTCGGCTCACGTGGTTGCCGCCCCAGAGGTCGACTGGATCACCCAGTCGCGCGACTTCGTAACCTCGCTCGGCCTCACCTGGAACCCGCTCACCACTCAGATTGAATCGCACGACTGGCAGGCTGAGCTCTACACCGCGGTGGCTCACTTCAACCGCATCTTGCACAACCTCTGCACCGACTTCTGGACATACATTTCGCTCGGCTACTTCAAGCAAATTCCGCAAGCTGGTGCCACCGGTTCGTCAACCATGCCGCACAAGGTCAACCCAATCCGCTTCGAAAACGCAGAATCGAACCTCGAACTTTCGAGCGCTATTCTCGACTCGCTCGCATCGACGCTGGTTACCTCGCGCATGCAGCGCGACCTCACCGACTCGTCGTCGCAGCGCAACATTGGCCTTGGCCTCGGTCACTCAATGCTCGCTCTCGATAACGCCACCCGCGGTCTCGGCGAAGTTGAGTTGTCGGTTGGCGTGCTAGAAGCCGACCTGCTCGACAACTGGGAGGTCTTGGGCGAAGCGATTCAAACCGTTATTCGCGCGGAGGTTGCCGCTGGTCGTTCACAAATCAGCGACCCTTACGCGCTGCTCAAAGAGCTCACCCGTGGCAAGCGAATCGGCCACGAAGAGCTAATCGAATTTATTCAGGGGCTCGACATCTCAGACGACGCCAAGAACCGTCTGATCGCACTGCGACCAAACACTTACGTTGGATTGGCCAAGAACCTGGCCGAGCGATTCGGCGAATAAACCTCGCCGGCAATAACTACTTAAGTCGTGGCTCGTTGGTTGGAGCCGGCTCATCTTTGACCATCAGAGCGAACGTGGCGATAACCACCAAAACGATGATGAAGGTCAAGCCGCCAGCGATGAGTGAATCTTCGATGCGACGAACGCCACCCCACCAAATCAAGCCAACGATCAAACCGGCGACCGCCGACAGAGTGAGATAAACGCGAACGCCGAGCTTGCTGGTTGGGGTTGGGTTTGACATGAGTTAAGCCTAACCCTGTTGCTTGGGGTCGAATGCTCGAAGGCCCCAGATAACGGCGAGCAAGGCGGCGTATGCTCCGAAGAAACCAACGGCCGGCACTTCGCCAAGCTGAATAACCTTGAGGGCATTCATAAAAAACAAGCCGGTGATCAAGATGTGTAGCGATGCCACAATCAGGTGGTCGCGGCCCTCTGGTTCACGCCATCCGCTGCGAATCGCACGAAAGATCTCGATGGTGAACAGCGCATAGCCAACCAGCAGAACGTTTAGGTTCATAACTTCAAGCAGAGGTGCGCCTGGCATCGAGTAGCCGATTACTCCCGAGAGCAAAACTGTTCCGGCAGCAAACCGAATGACCGTGCCCTTGAGCTGGCGATCGTCGGTAGAAACCGCCTGCCAAACTTCGGCCGCCAAGATGCCGGTGGCGAAAGCGAGAACCGCAATTAAGCCAACGAAAGCATTGTGCGCCTGAGTGAATGTGATGGCGATGGCAACGGCTGCGGCAACTGCCGAGCGCAGAATCAGTGTTTTTCTCAAGTGGTCTTCTGTAGGTTGACAAATTTGGAGTATTGGCCGTGAAACAGAACCGGAACCTTGCCGGTTGGTCCGTTTCGCTGCTTGGCAACAATGATATCCGCTTCGCCAGCGCGAGGGTGATCCTTCTGGCCCATCGCCTCCTGGTGCAACAACAGAACGACGTCGGCGTCTTGCTCGAGCGAGCCCGACTCACGAAGGTGGTGAAGTTCTGGAGTCTTGTCGCCGCCGGCCTTCTGCTCCAAACCACGGTTTAGCTGAGACAGCGCGACCACCGGAACATTGAGCTCCTTGGCCAACAGCTTTAGCGAACGCGAGAACTCCGAAACCTCTTGCTGACGGCTCTCGGTCTTCTTACCCGATGAAAGCAACTGCAGGTAGTCGATGATGATGAGTTCGAGGCCGAGCTGCTTGGTGAGGCGACGAGCCTTGGCGCGAATCTCAACGAGCGTGAGGTTTGGGCTGTCGTCGATGAACAATGGGGCATCGCTGATGGTGCCGCGAACATTCGCCAGCTTCTTCCAGTCTTCGCGTGACATGTTGCCCTTGCGCATCGACTGCAAATAGATGTCGCTCTCGGCCGAAAGCAAACGCATGGCGATTTCGCTGCGGCTCATTTCGAGAGTGAAGAACAGCGCCGGCTTCTTGTGGTTGATAGCAGCGTTGCGAGCAATGTCGAGCGCGAAGGTCGACTTACCAACACCCGGGCGGGCGGCAACGATAACCAGCTGGCCTCCGTGCAAACCGTGAGTCATGTTGTCTAGGTCGTAGATGCCGGTTTGAATGCCGGTGATTTCGTCGCCCTTTTGCTCGGCGATCTCCATTTCTTCGACTGCGCTTTCAAGCGATTTGCTGAGCGAAGCGTATTCGTCTCTCTGCGCGGATGTTCCCACCGCATATATATCGGCCTGAGCGGTGTTTACGAGGTCTTCGATTTCACCCTCGGCAGCGTATCCGGCGCTGGCAATACGGGTGCCAGCTTCAATCAGCTTGCGAAGCACCGACTTTTCTTGCACGATCTTGGCGTAGAAGCCCGCGTTCGCAGCGGTTGGGACGATGGATGTGAGGGTGTGCAGGTAATCAGCGCCACCCATTCGCACCAAAGCACCTTGACGGGTGAGCTCTGCGGTGATGGTGATTACGTCGGTTGGTTCGCCGCGACCGTAAACGTCGTAGAGCGCGTTAAAGATGAGTTCGTGCTTTGGAGCGTAGAAGTCGGAGCCGGCGATGAGCTCAAACACCTCGGCGCAGGCTTCTTGAGATAGCAACATGCCGCCAAGCACTGATTGCTCGGCCATTAGGTCGTTCGGCAGCACGCGTTCGTTTGAAACGTTGCCGGTGGTTTGCGCCTGGGCCATGTTTGCTCCGTAAATATAGGGTCTTCGAGGTCGTTTGAGACTTCTTAGAGATGTCTAGCATTTACCACTGACACCATAAAGAAAAACACCGCTGTGAGTGGACTTGTGGATAACCCCCGCAACACGCCGTTGGCACTGTGGGTAACTTGTGGAGAACCCTGTGGGATTTCGGTGGGATTTGCCCCTACATCCCTGTAAATACAGCGAATTTTGCTTGTGGATAAGTAATCTTAACAAACCCTAAACATGAACCTTAGGGTTGTGGACAATTCGAAAAAGCGACACGCCGAAGACGTGTTCTCCACAAGTTATCCACAGGCTCTTTGAGGGCATTTCGGGGCCGATTCCAGCGCATCCGAGTAAAAGAAAAGGCGGCAAGCCCGAAGACTTGCCGCCTAAGTGCGGAAAACCGCTTACTTCTTTGCGACCACCTGAAGGGTGATGTTGGCAACTACATCGCCGTGTAGACGAACGGTTGCCTCGTGGTTACCGGTTGAGCGAATAGGTGAGGTGATCTCGACCTTGCGCTTGTCTAGCTCGCTGATGCCTGCTGCAACAACTGCTGCAACCACATCTGCGGTCTTGACGGCACCGAATAGACGGCCAGCTTCGCCTGCCTTGACGGCAAGAACGATTGGCTTCTCTTCGAGACGTGCCTTGAGGGTTACTGCCTCTTCAACGGTTGCAAGAGCACGAGCGTCACGAGCAGCGCGGATCTGAACGATCTGCTTCTCGCCACCCTGGCTCCAGATAACTGCGAAACCGTTAGGAATCAGGAAGTTGCGTGCGTAGCCGTCTTTAACCTCGACAACGTCACCAGCAGAACCGAGGCCAGAGACCTCGTTGGTAAGAATAAGCTTCGACATTCTTGGCTGCTCCTTAGTTTCTGCCTGCACCGGCGTATGGCAACAGGGCCATTTCACGGGCATTCTTGACTGCGCGGGCGATTAGACGCTGTTCCTGAACCGAAACACCGGTGATGCGACGGGCGCGGATCTTGCCGCGGTCCGAGATGAACTTCTTGAGGGTGGCGATGTCTTTGTAATCGATAACACCAACCTTGATTGCCTTGACCGGGCCAAGCTTGTCTAGCTTGCCCTTGCGCATAGGCTTCTTGCCTGCGCGGTCGCTGTTGACTTTTCCAGCCATGATTTTTCTCCTAGGAAGATTTCTGTATTAGAACGGGGTGTCGTCGCTGGCAGCGGCTGAGCCTGGGTTTGCCCAAGCGTCGCCACCTTTGGCTGCGGATGGTGCTGCCGAAGCAGGAGCGTCGTTCCAAGGTGAATCTGAAACGGCACGGTCACCGGCTTCGCGAGCGCGACGGGTGATGGCGGCGGTTGCGTAACGCAGGGATGCACCGATCTCGTCAATTTCGAGTTCGAGCGAAGCGCGAGCTTCGCCGTTAGCAGCCTGGTAAGCAGATGGTGCCTTCAGGCGACCGGTCACGATGACGCGGGCTCCCTTGGTTAGCGACTGCGAGATGTTCTCGGCAAGTTCGCGCCATCCGGTGCAACGTACCCAAACGGTCTCTCCGTCTTCCCATGCGTTGGTCTGACGGTTGAAGGTGCGAGGGGTTGAACCCACACGAACCGAAACAACAGCCACGCCACCCTGGGTGTAACGAAGTTCAGGATCATCGGCAAGGTTGCCAACGATCGTTACGTTTAGTTCGCCAGCCATTGCGACTACTCAGCCTTCTTGGCGGCAGGCTTCTTTGCAGGAGCCTTTGCAGCAGCAGGTGCCTTTTCGGCGGCCTTTGCAGCTGGGGCCTTAGCGGCTGCTGCCTTCGGAGCTGCCTTTGCAGGCTTCTCTTCTGCGGCATCCGCGGCCTTCTCGGCTGCAGAAACTTCTGGAACGACAACAGGCTTGATCGCTACGACTGCCTCGTCGGCACGCAACACCTTGGTGCGCATGACGGCTTCGCTGATGCGAAGCTGACGGTCTAGCTCAACCACGTCGGCCGAGTTGGCCTTTAGGTTGACGACGGCATAGATGCCTTCGGTCTTCTTGTTGATTTCGTAAGCCAAGCGGCGACGTCCCCAAATGTCAACGTTGTCAACGGTGCCTCCACCGTTGCGAATCACGTTGAGGAACTTATCTAGGCTTGGAGCAACGGTTCTTTCATCGACTGTAGGGTCGAGGATCACCATGAGCTCGTATAGATGCATGACTAACCCACCTCCTTCGGACTAAGCGGTTATGGGACTTCCATAACAGGAGGGTATTGGCATCTGTTGCAAAGAACACCGGGAGGTGCTTTGGGCAACCTCACTAGTCTAGCGAGCAGACCACCAGGCAAGCAAGCGCTTTTCGGCTTCTTCGGCACCGATAGCGCCTTCGTCTAGTCGCAGCTCAAGCAAGAACGAGCGAGCCTCACCAACTTCGCGACCCGGTTTGAGGTCAAGAATGCGCATGATGTCTTCGCCGCTCAGGTCGGGGCGAATCGAATCGACCTCTTCTTGCTCGCGAAGAGTTGCGATGCGCTGCTCCAGGTCGTCGTAGGCGTGTGAAAGGCGGTCGGCCTTGCGCTGGTTGCGCGTGGTGACATCGCTTCGAGTGAGCACGTGCAAACGAGTGAGTTGGTCGCCGGCATCGCGCACATACCTGCGCACAGCCGAATCGCTCCACGCCTGCTCGCCGTAACC
>CANFPR010000012.1 GCA_947448975.1 Micrococcales bacterium
AGGTCTGGCTCTTTTGTTTAAGTGCCGGTTGAAGCCGCGAGAATCGGCTAAAGCGGAATCTCGATGACTACGCGAGTACCACCCTCGGTTGGCGAGAACCAGCGAATCGATCCGCGAAGCTCACCTTCGATGAGCGTGCGAATAATTTGCGTGCCAAGCCCAGCGCCAACCTTGCCATCAACCAAGCCCTTGCCATTGTCCGAGATAGTTATTCCAAGTCGACGCGGCTTGCGCTCGGCGTTTACGTGCACAACACCGCTGCGTTCCGCTAATCCGTGTTCTACCGCATTGGTCACAATCTCGGTGAGCGCAACGGCCAACGGCGTAGCCACCTCGCTCTTGAGCATGCCGAACTTGCCATCGAGCAGGTTACGAACCGAGGTGCCGTGAACCGAGGCCACCTCCGACGCAAGCATCATCACGCGGTCGAATACTTCGTCGAAGTTCACATCTTGGGTGAGACCGCTCGAAAGGGTGTCGTGCACCAGAGCAATGGCCGAAACGCGTCGCATCGCCTGCTCGAGCGAATCCTTGGCCTCATCGCTCTGGCTTCGGCGCGACTGAATGCGCAATAGCGAGGCCACCGTCTGCAGGTTGTTCTTCACGCGGTGGTGAATCTCACGGATGGTGGCATCCTTGGTGATCAGTTCACGCTCTTGCCTGCGCAGCTCGGTGACATCGCGGCACAACACGATTGCGCCGTAGCGCTCGGAGTTTCGACGAAGCGGAATGGCGCGCACCGAAAGCGTTAGGTTCTTCGATTCGATGTCGGATCGCCACGGAGCACGGCCGGTGACTACGAGCGAAAGCGATTCATCCACGCGTAGTTTTGTTTTCACCGCGGTGGTCACTGCTTCGCTGAGCGAACGCCCAACCAGTTCTCCTGGAATTCCGAGGCGGTTGAAAGCCGACAGCGCGTTTGGTGACGCAAACTGAACGTCACCCTCTAGGTCGAGGCGCATCAAACCGTCGTTGACACGGGGCGCACCTCGGCGGGGGCCGGTTGGGTTAGAAAAGTCGGGGTATGAGCCATCGCGAATCATTTCGAGCAGCGCTGTTCCGCACTCGCGATAGTTGATTTGAAGCTTCGATGGTTCGCGACCTTCGGTGACATTGTTGTGAACGGTGACAATGGCAATAGGTTTTTCGGTGATTTCTTGTGATTTAACGCTTACCGGGCGACGAACGGGCACGGCCGAGAGGCGAACGTGGATGCCCTCGAACGAGTCGGGGCCTTTGAGGTTGGATATGTTGCCCGAGTTGAAGGCCTCACGAATGAGCCCCTCCCAGGGCTTTGTCGGTGGTTCACCAGAGATGTCGCGGTAGAAAATGGTGGCAGCGCTCGATGGTCGCGCATGCGAGACGGCGATGAAGTCGCCACTCTGATTGGGCACCCACAACACGAGGTCGGCAAAAAGCATGTCGGCCACAATCTGCCAGTCGGCCACCAAAATGTGGAACCACTCAAGATCGGGGGCATTGGTTTGCCCATGCTTCTTGATGAGCTCGCTAAGTGTCGACACGTTTAGAGTCTAAAGCGTGCGCAACTGCCTCGCGAGGGCATCGATGTCTGAAACAAACCTGGCGCTGCGCCGAGACATGCGTGCCGGTTGGCCGTGACGAAGCGCAGAAGAAAGCGTGCGGTCGTCTCGCGCGATGGCGGCACTCACCCGATCGCGCGCCAGCAACTCGAAGGCATCTAGAGCGGCATTCACCGAGGGCAGCGGTGCTATTTGATTGAACACCACGGTGGTTGTTTTGTCTTTGCGTAGTTTCTTTACATCGATAAGCAGCGATGCAAGCCTTTGAACGCCAAGAAAATCGGGGCGACCGACGGCGATGAGTTGGTCGACGGCTCCGACGAGAAATCGGGTTAGGTCGGTTCGACCCGCAGTTGCGCTGATTGCCGAGCGCGGCTCGATGGGAGACGAGAGGTCGAACACTACGTGGTCGTAATCTTTTAGCTGCTGCAAGAGCACGGGCATCTGCGTTGCATCTAGGGCTTCGTTGAGAGTGTGCGGCGACCACCCCGCGAAGAGGTCGAAACTCTTCTTGCCACAGGTGACGCTAGAGAGCTGCAGGTTAGGCGCAGCGGTTTGGTCAGGACAGCCGGCCAAGGTCACACCGCGACCAGCGATGCCATCGCGCCCGAGCATTATCGCCAGCGAGGGGTTTGCCAAATCTGCATCGACCAGCAGCACCCGCAAGCCAGAGTTGGCTAGAGACTCGGCAAGGTTTATTGCGATGGTCGATTTGCCCGAGGATCCGTGCGGACCCCAAATACCGATGGTTCTAGCTTCGACGCTAGTTGGCGCTTGTAACTTCATCGGTTGGTCGCGTTCACTAAGGCGATGTCGTCGTCATTAGCAATCGAACTGAGTAACCCCGGCAGGTACTCCTCACCTAGCGACAACTCAACGATTTGGGTGTTTTGCCCAAGCGACGAATTCTGCGTGATCTTTCTAACCCAAGCACCGACCACCGTGAGCTCGGGTTCGCTTGCCGAGCCTGTGGCCAACTTCGAGGTGCAGTAAAGGTTGACTCTGCCGCCAGCGCGAATCTCACCGCTAATGGGGCGATCGATTTCGATGGCCAGAGACGTGAGTTGCGCTGCGTATTGCGAGACGACTTTAGATACAGGGATGAACTCCCCCACCGATATCGCATCGCGAGCAACTCTCTGGGTGCTCAACCTGGTGAGATACAGGTGCGAGCGCCCTTGAAGGTCGACCGACACCTTGGTGGTGTTTGATTCATCGAGTTTGTCGCCGGGCAGAATCTGTTTGCTCGCTACCAAAACCTGCGGAACGCCGAGCCCGGTGAGGTCAACTATGGCGAGCCCGATTCCCAGGGCCAGTAAGACGATCAGAACCGTTCTTGATGTAGAACGCTTCGACGGCTTGCGCCTAAGGCGCTGCAGGGTGGAGGTGATTTCTTCGCGTGGCATTTGCGAACATCCTTGCAAACACTATTGAAGAGGCAGCCGAGCTGTCCACAAGTTCAAGGTCGAGCGACTTTTTTTATGAGTTATCCACAGGCTCGTTTTTGGCATTGTTTTGGGTTTAGTTTTTTCTCACTCTCGAGAAACGAAAGGAAGGGAGTTGGGGATGAGATCAGACCTATTTGAGCAACAAGACGAAGATTTTGAAAATCTTCCAGACGCAACCGAGCAGTTGCGCTTTCTCGCACCAGCAGTAGTTGAAGTTTTGGCTGGGGTTAGAACGGTGGAACAGCTTAGCCCGATGCTAAGCGAAACCATCTACCTGAAGTTACGAGACCGCGCGGCCCGAGCCGCTCGATCAAGAAACGAAGCGAACAGTGTCGTTCAGCGACCAAACTTCGTGGTTTCTAACCTTCACCAAGAGAGCCACCGCCCTGGAGTGATTCAGTCGGTGGTTCTGCTCAGCTCGAACCTCCGCACTCGTGCGGTTGCGATTCGGCTGGAAAGCCGAAACCGCCGCTGGCTAGCAACGGCGGTTTCGATTCTTTAAACGAATTATTGATTGGGGCGTTTGAAGAACGAGGACCCCTGGCCATTCGCAGTCTGACCTTGCTGCGTTTGTGCCGGGGGCTTCGTGCGTTCGGCCTGTGCACCAGGGTTGTGCTGCGGTGTCTGGTTTTGAACCTCTACATCGCCGGTTTCGCTAGGTGCCGAGTAGGTTAGCTCCGCGTCTTCGGGTTCGGTAACCTCGGTCACCTGAACTTCGACGTTGAACATGAACCCGATGGTCTCTTCTTTGATTGCGCCCATCATCTGCTGGAACATGGTGTAGCCCTCGCGCTGGTACTCAACCAGTGGGTCGCGCTGGGCCATGGCACGCAGGCCAATACCTTCTTTGAGGTAATCCATTTCGTAGAGGTGATCGCGCCACTTGCGGTCGACAACCGAGAGCACCACGCGGCGTTCAAGCTCGCGCATTGCCTCTTCGCCAATCTTGGCAACTCGAGCCTGATAAGCCAAGCGAGCATCGCTCACCAGTTCATCGGCAAGCCAACGCTTGGTAAGTTTGGCGCGGCTACCTGCTTCTTCGAGAACTTCTTCGATGGTCAAACCAACCGGGTAGATCGCCTTTAGCTCGGTCCAAAGTGCGTCGAGGTTCCAGTTACCCGATTGCTCGACGATGTTTTGGTCAACAATGCTGCGAACCACGTCTTCTAAGAAGGTGTCGATTCGGTTGGCAATGTCGTCGCCAGCCAGAATGTGACGGCGGTCGTCGTAGATAGCCTCGCGTTGGCGGTTTAGAACGTCGTCGTACTTGAGTACGTTCTTGCGAATTTCGGCGTTGCGGCCTTCAACCTGCGACTGCGCGCTAGCAATGGCACGGCTAACCAACTTGGATTCGATCGCCATGTCGTCTGGAACGTTCGGGTTGTTCATCATGGCTGCAGCAGCGTTGCTGTTGAACAGGCGCATGAGGTCGTCGGTTAGCGAAAGGTAGAAGCGCGATTCACCCTTGTCGCCCTGGCGGCCGGCACGACCGCGCAACTGGTTGTCGATGCGGCGTGACTCGTGGCGCTCGGTGCCTAGAACATAGAGACCGCCGGCTTCGAGAACCTTTTCGGCTTCGACCGCTACCTGTTCTTTGACGTTTGCGAAGGCGTTGTTCCAAGCGGACTGATATTCTTCAGGGTTTTCTTCGGCGTTTAGACCCTGTTTGGCAAGCATGTCTACGGTCAAGAATTCGGCGTTACCACCGAGCATGATGTCGGTACCGCGGCCGGCCATGTTGGTTGCAACGGTGACTGCACCGAGGCGACCCGCTTGAGCCACGATGGCGGCTTCGCGGGCGTGGTTCTTGGCGTTGAGCACTTCGTGGCGTACGCCGCGCTTGGCAAGCAACTTGCTGAGATATTCGCTCTTCTCAACGCTGGTGGTACCAACCAAAACTGGCTGGCCAACGCGGTGGCGCTCGGCGATGTCTTCGACCACCATGGCGAACTTGATTTCTTCGTTCTTGTAGATGAGGTCTGACTGGTCGAGACGAACCATTGGCTTGTTGGTTGGAATCGGAACTACACCGAGCTTGTAGGTGCTCATGAACTCGGCAGCTTCGGTTTCGGCGGTACCGGTCATACCGGCGAGCTTCGAATACAGGCGGAAGTAGTTTTGCAGCGTTACGGTAGCCAGGGTCTGGTTTTCGGCCTTGACCTCAACACCCTCTTTGGCTTCGATGGCCTGGTGAATGCCCTCGTTGTAGCGACGGCCAGGCAGAATGCGGCCGGTGTGCTCATCGACGATCAGCACTTCGCCCTTCATTACGACGTAGTCTTTGTCGCGCTTGAATAGCGCCTTGGCGCGAATCGAGTTGTTGAGGAACGAGATGAGCGGGGTGTTGGCGGTCTCATAAAGGTTTGAAATGCCCAGGTAGTCTTCGACCTTTTCAATTCCAGGTTCGAGAATTCCAACGGTGCGCTTCTTTTCGTCGACTTCGTAGTCGATTACAGGCTGAAGTTTTTCGGCGATCTTCGCGAATTCTGCGAACCAGCGGTTGGCATCGCCAGATGCCGGGCCCGAGATGATTAGCGGGGTACGAGCCTCGTCGATAAGAATCGAGTCAACCTCGTCGACGATTGCAAAGAAGTGGCCGCGCTGAACGAGGTCGGATGACTGCCAGGTCATGTTGTCGCGTAGGTAGTCGAAGCCAAACTCGTTGTTGGTTCCGTAAGTGATGTCGGCGAGGTACTCTTCGCGACGTTCCGCTGGGTTTTGGCCGCCGAGAATGCAACCAACGCTCATGCCTAGGGCGCGGAATACGCGACCCATAAGTTCGCTCTGGTAGCCGGCGAGAAAGTCGTTGACGGTAATAACGTGCACACCGCGACCAGCGATGGCGTTTAGGTATGCAGGGAGGGTGGCAACCAGAGTCTTACCTTCACCGGTTTTCATCTCGGCGATGTTGCCAAGGTGCAGCGCGGCACCACCCATGATCTGAACGTCGAAGTGGCGCATACCGAGGGTGCGCACCGATGCTTCGCGCACGGCCGCGAATGCTTCTGGCAGTAGGTCGTCTAGCGACTCACCTGCGGCATAGCGCTCGCGCAGTACCTGGGTTTCGTTGCGGAGCTCTTCGTCTGAGAGCGCTTGAAAAGACTCTTCGAGTGCATTTACTGCCGAAGTGTAGTTGCGCAGTCGTGCAAGAACACGACCTTCACCTGCGCGTAGCAGTTTGTCGATAATCGATGCCAAAGCAGTGCTCCAAATCTTGAGATTGTGGCTCTAGTCAATCTTAGACGCGGGCTCGATTAGCCAAACTCCAGTGCGAAAACTGTGATTACGCCAGCGGAGTAAAACTCACCAGCTTTGGGGCTACTCGCCGCGGAGTTTTTGGTTTCTGAGCAGAACCTCGGCGTCTACTGGCTCGATGTCGAGGGCAGCGAAATCGCTAGCACTCAGCTCGGATGCACCGGGAACCGCGTGCTTGCCACGGTGAACCTTGCGCTTGTCTGAGTGGCGACGAAGCTGCTCTAGAAGTTTGTCGAAGGCAACGTCGAAGGCGGCGAATTTGTCGCCGGCTGAGGCGTGGGCCCGTACCGTTTCGGAGCCGGAGTGGGTAACGAGTTCGACTTCGTCTTCTGGCCCGGCAGAGCGGGAGTGGTCGTGTCTGGTGATTTTTACCAGTAAGTCGGCCGACTGGTGAAAGAAGCTCTCAACTTTGGGGGCTCGGTCGGCTACGTAGTCTCGAAAGCGATCTGAGACGGCGAGGTTGTGGGTTGAAATCGTGATTTGCATTTTCTACCTCCATCGTGAGCAACTTTGCTTGGTGTGAGAAACATACGCCTATTTCGATGCTTTCGCATCTAGCAAACTTGGCGTTTCTGCAAATGTGACAAAACCAACAACATGGATGCCGGCGGCTTCGACCGCTCGCCTACCCTCAAGCAAGGTTGCACCGGTGGTAACCACATCGTCGAGCAGCAAGACCGGGCCGTCAAAGGCACCACTGGTTCTAAAGCTCATGGCACCCTGAAGGTTTTCGGCTCGCTCGTCTAGGGTGAGTGAACGTTGGTCTCTGGTTTCGCGAGCCAAACTCAGCCCTGGTTGAACCCGAACCCCCAAGTCTTTAGCAACCAGCCTTGCCAGCGAACCGACCGGGTCGAAGCCTCGGCGCTTTAGAGCAGCCGTTCTGGTTGGTATTGAAACGATTGCGAATTCTTTCGAGTGCAATGCTTTGGCAAACGCCGATTCGAAAGCGGCAGGGTGGGCGATTGCAAGGCTCGCGACAATCGCCGACGAAATTTCTCTGAGTAAGCCCGTTCGCCCGTCGTCTTTGACCGCAGAGATCAGAAGGTGGGCTTCGCGATTGAGGGTTGTTGCGGAGCATCCGTGCAAGTCTTGGCGACTTACACGGTGCCCCGTGAACACAAACTGCCCCGAACAAACGGTGCAAATGTGTGACCCGAGCGCCTGACAATCGATGCAGGAAGTGGGGAGAACCGCATCTATAAACTGCCTGAACGCCCGGGTCACGAAACAAAGTTTGGCTCAAGAGCTCTTGGTTTGGGAGGTGGTTTAGAAATCTGTGGATAATCCCACACGCACCACTTGAACCCGAGTTAGCAGCCAGTCGAAATGGCTACGCAGGTGCTCATCTGGTCGTTATTGAAGGGTGGAGAAGTGAATGGCGCGCACCGACTGCGCGATTTGCACCCAACTGTTCGACTTGTACGAGAACACGGTGCCATCGCGACGAATCACCAGGATGTTTGGTGTGGCAAGGTTCGCGAGCATCTTGGCCCCGCCGAGAATGACCGGGTAAATCTTGGTCTCGCCACCGAGCATGACCACGGTTGGTCTTACACCTTCGCCATCAAACTTGGTGAGCACCGCCAGGTTGACAGCATCGGCCCACTGCACCGACATCGGCGCCCCAATTGAGGTGCCTAGTTTGATCCCGGTACCGAGTGCAAGCGGCTGACCATCCTGGTTGCGTTTGACGGTGTGAATCCAAATGCCTGGGCGGGTTCCGGCGTAGAGAACTGCAACACGTGCTCCATCCGGGCTGATAGAGAACGCCTTAACCTCGGTTGAGCTGAGATTGCGAGTTGAAATTCGGTGCGAGCTTTGAGCGCCTACCGCAAGCCAGGCCGAACTAACCGATGAACCAACCGACCATAGATAGCCGTAGGAATCAAATTCCGGGGCGAGCAGATTCACGCGGTTGTCGACGATCTTCGGTGTCTTGTCGAGCGCGTTTAGGCGAACGCGATAAAGCGATCCTTGCGAAAGCAGGGCCAAGTTGTCGGCCGAGTTGTCGACGGCGAAGTCGGACGCCTCGGCAAGGAGCGAACCGGATGCCGAATTCACCGAGATCAGAGCCTGCCCAGACGACCCGTAAATGCCGGTTTCGTCGAGGGTTACCGGTGAGGCCGCAATTGCATTCGGTATGTTGGCTCGCAAGTCGGAGATGCTCTGCGGACTGTTATTGATCGACAGAATCACCGAAGTAACCGAAGGGATCTGCAGCAGCGTGGCCTTGATCTGCGCCTTCATGTAACGAAGTTGCTGGCTCGAAGCTCCGACAGCTTGGCTCGATAGGTCTACCCTGGCTTCGCCATCGGCCACGGTAACCGAGTCGAGGTTGAGCGAGGTGCCCTGCGGGAAGTCCCAGGCTAGAGCGTCAGACATCCATGACTTAGGGCCCTCGAGCAACGCCTGCACCAAGTGTGTAGCAGTGGATGTGCGCGAAGGGAACCATCGCACGTCGGGTATGAGCGTGGTGTGGTTCTGATCGAAGAAGTAAAGCTGATAGGCCTTGAACAGCACCGAGAAGTTAGGGCGGATGAGAACCGTTAGGTTGGGTGCACCCGAAATTCGCCACTGTCCCGCTTGCTTCTCAAGCGAGAAGTTTAGGTAGCGTTTCGTGCCAGCCGGTTGCGCCTGGTAGCTGCCGTGAGCATCAATAACGGCACTCACCGTAATTTCGGCGGTCGCCTGGGTTTCACCAATAAATCGGAAAGAAGGAACCCCATCTTGAATTAGCACCTCATTCGAAGGCTTCCAGTCGGGTTGGAACCCAGTAGTTAGAAACGAACGGGCGACCGAGTAGTCATTTTGCGGGCCGTTACCAGCGCTCAGGAATCCGCTGACGATTTGCTGAGGTGCATCACCTTCCGATGGCGACGACGGCGAGTAGTAAAGGTAGTTCGAATCGGATTCGAACTGAATTTCAGGACCGATGCCAATGGCCCCGTTGCTAGGTAGCTGAGCGCATCCGGCGAGAGCCAGAAGAACAGAAGCGGCGGCCAGAATGCGGCGAAGGCGCGAGGCGAAAGTCATCATGCCTTGGCCTCCTTCTTAGAAGTCGACTTCTTAGACCCAAGCGGCAGCGGTGACTGAGTAAACAGCACGCCCTGCCGGCGAGGCAGAGTGAGCCTGAAAGTGGAGCCTTCGTTTGGCTTGGCGGTTGCCTGCAGCCATCCGTTGTGAAGGTTGGTGTCTTCGGTTGCGATTGCCAGGCCGAGGCCGGTGCCGCCCACGGTTCGCTTGCGGGCCGGGTCTGCTCGCCAGAATCGATCGAACACGCGGTCGAGTTCGTTGCGAGTCATACCGATTCCGTGGTCGGTAATGGTGATTGCCACGGCGGTGTCGCTCTCGCCCACGGCAACTTCGATCGGCTTACCTTCACCGTGCTCGATTGCGTTAGACAGCAGGTTGCGAATCACGCGTTCGATGCGGCGAGCATCAACCTCGGCCAAAACCGGTCCGGCTGGGATGTCGGCTACCAACTGGCACGACCGTGCCTGAGCCAGCGGCTCGATGTGGCTCAGGGCCAAGCCGACGATGCCGTTGATGTCAGACATTTCAAACTCAGCCGTAACCGCTCCGGCGTCGTACCGCGAGATTTCGAGCAGATCGCCCAGCAGGGCCTCGAATCGCGTGAGCTGCGACTGCAGAGTGTCGAGCGACCTGATGGCATTCTCGGGCAGTTCGTCGCGCTGCTGGTCGAGAATGGCCACCGAGAGTTTGATGGTGGTCAGCGGTGTGCGAAGTTCGTGCGAGACATCTGAGACGAATCGTTGCTGCATTTTAGAGAGCTTGTTCAGGGTGCCAATTTGGCCTTCGATGCTGGCCGCCATCGAGTTGAACGAGCGAGCAAGGTTGGCAATGATGTCTTGACCCTTTTCGGTGAGTCTCTTCTCGAGCGCGCCCGCTGCCAGCTCCTCGGCAGCCTCAACGGCGACGCGAACCGGAGTTACCAGTCGGGTGGTGACGTAGTACGCGACGCCACCGATCAAGATGATGAGAATTACACCGCCGAAGAACAGCGTGCTCTGCACGAAGTCGAGGGTCTGCTGCGCGCTGACCAAGTCGTAAACCAAATAGAGCTCGTAGAGACCGGCGATTGGCACTTCGATTTGCGCACCGACCACCACAGCAGGGTGTTCGCCGTTCACAACCGGCAGGGTAACCGACTGAAAGACCACCTTGCCGGGGGTCTTGCGCACCATCACTCGGAGGTCTTCTGGAATCACCGAGGTGTCGAGGTCGAGAGAGATTGGGCTTTGCAAAATTTGGGTGGTCGATTGCCCCGGCGAACGAAGCAACGCAACACGTCTGGGCTCCGAAGTGGTGCTCGACTCAAGCGTCGGAACAATCGAGTTCATCAGCGACTGCAGACCCACCTCGTCGGTTGCGCTCGATGCCGAGAAAGTGTTTTGAACTTCGCTAACCGACCTCGAGGAGTCTGACAAAACCTGGTCTAGGCGAGTAGAAAAAAGACCGCTGCCGATCGAATAAGAGAGAAATCCACCCACGGCCACGAGCGCTGCACCACTGAGCATCACCGTTAGAAACGTGTAACGCGCCTGAAGCGAGCGTCGCAGAAAGGCGATTAACGCCGGAATGGGTGATGTAAAGCGCAACTTACGGGTGACCGGCCTTGTAACCAACGCCGCGCTCGGTTACAACAATCTTCGGATCTTCAGGGTCGTCTTCGATCTTGGAGCGCAAGCGTTGCACGTGAACGTTGACCAGGCGGGTGTCTGCCTTGTACTGGTAGCCCCACACCTTTTCGAGCAGCATCTCACGTGAGAAAACCTGTTTTGGCTTTTCGGCAAGAGTCTGAAGCAAGCTGAACTCGAGTGGAGTTAGAGAAATTCGCTCGCCATCGCGGCGAACCTCGTGGCCTGATACATCGATAACCAGAGGGCCGATGCGCAGTTCGGTTACGTCGGTGATGGTTGGAATCGGGCGAAGTCGCGCCTTGATTCGCGCCAACAACTCACTCGGGTCGAAAGGCTTCTTAATGTAGTCGTCGGCGCCGGCTTCTAGCCCAGCGATAACTTCATCGGTTTCGGTTCTAGCGGTGAGCATGATGATTGGAATGCCGGAGGTCTCGCGAATCACGCGGCACACGTCGGTTCCCATGAGAACCGGCAGCTGAACATCCAAGAGCACTAGGTCTGGCACATACGACTTGAACAGCTCAACGGCAGTGCCACCGTCGTGAGCGCCCTTGGTTTCGTAACCGGCGTTAGCCAAAAACTCGCAAAGCTGGCGGTTCATTTCGAGCTCGTCTTCAACGACAAGAATCTTGTGTGCCATCTGTTCTCCGTTATTGCTAGAAATGCGGTGACTTAGTACTTGTAGTGCTCTGGCTTGAAGGGCCCGTTGGCCGAAACACCGATGTACCTGGCTTGGTCGCCGGTGAGTTCAGTTAATTCAACACCTAAAGCCGCCAAGTGCAAACGGGCAACTTTTTCGTCGAGTGGCTTTGGCAATACGTAGACGCCAAGCGGGTAGTCGGATTGGCGAGTGAAAAGCTCAATCTGCGCCAAAACCTGGTTGCTAAACGATGCGCTCATTACAAAACTCGGATGACCGGTGGCATTGCCGAGGTTCATGAGGCGTCCTTCGCTCAGAATCAAAACCGAACGCCCGTTTGGCAAACGCCATTCGTGTACCTGAGGTTTGATTTCGATTTTCTCGACGCCCTGAATCTGCGCGATGCCGGCCATGTCGATCTCGTCGTCGAAGTGCCCGATGTTGGCCACGATGGCGAGGTGCTTCATCTTGAGAATGTGTTCTGGGCGAATAATCGCGGTGTTTCCGGTGCCGGTAATAAAGATATCTACCTGCTCGAGAACGGTTTCAAGTTTCGAAACCTGGTAGCCGTCCATTGCCGCCTGCAGCGCACAGATAGGGTCGACTTCGCTGATGATTACTCGGCCGCCCTGACCTGCGATGGCCTCGGCAGCGCCCTTGCCCACGTCTCCGTAGCCGGCGATCCAAACCGTCTTGCCACCGATTAGAACGTCGGTTGCGCGGTTGAGTCCGTCTGGAAGCGAGTGACGAATGCCGTAGCGGTTGTCGAACTTCGACTTGGTCACTGAGTCGTTTACGTTGATGCCCGGAAACAGCAGTTCACCATTTTTGAAGAACTCGTAGAGGCGGTGCACGCCGGTGGTGGTTTCTTCGGTAACACCGATGACTTCGCTGGCAATTCGGGTGAAGCGATCTGGGCTTATTACTAGAGAGCCGCGCAGTAGCTCGAGAATTACGCCGTACTCGTGGCTGTCGTCTAGGCCCTTCGGTGGCACCGAGCCAGCGAGCTCAAACTCGCGACCCTTGTGAACCAAAAGTGTGGCGTCGCCGCCGTCGTCGAGAATCATGTTTGGTCCGATAAAGTCTTCGCCGGCTGATGCGGCTTCTGCCGACCAGTCGAAGATGCGGTCGGTGCACCACCAGTACTCTTCAAGGCTCTCGCCCTTCCAAGCGAACACCGGCACGCCCGCCGGGTTGGCTGCGTCGCCCTTTGGCCCAACGACCACTGCGGCAGCCGCTTCATCCTGGGTGCTAAAGATATTGCACGATGCCCAACGCACCTGAGCGCCTAGAGCCACGAGAGTTTCGATTAGCACGGCGGTTTGAATGGTCATGTGCAGAGAGCCAGCGATGCGAGCGCCCTTGAGCGGTTGCGATTGGCCAAACTCGGCACGCAGAGCCATGAGGCCCGGCATTTCGTTTTCGGCGAGACGCATCTGGTGTCGGCCAGATTCGGCAAGTGAGAGGTCTTTAACCTTGAATTCGAACG
>CANFPR010000013.1 GCA_947448975.1 Micrococcales bacterium
GATTTGGCCGACAACGTTTTGCCCGGGTACGACTTTGTCTCTGACAAGAATTCTTCGCACGACGGCGATGGTTGGGATTCCGATGCCACCGACAACGGCGACTGGAGCTCGAAATACGACTCATCGTGGCACGGCACCCACGTGGCAGGAATCATTGCAGCAGCGGCAAACTCGACGGGTGTTCGCGGAGTTGCACCGAATGTGAAGATTTTGCCAGTTCGAGTTATGGGCGTAACCGGAGGTTCTCACTCCGATTTGATCGCCGCCATCCACTGGGCTAGCGGAATAGCAGTCGCGGGGGTTCCTGCTAACCCAACACCGGCCAGGGTAATCAACATGTCGATGGGCACCCTTTCGTCTCAAGCCTGCGACAGTGCTACGCAGTCGGCTGTGCGAGCCGCCTGGGATGCCGGCGTGACATCGGTAACTGCTGCCGGTAACTCGGCGTTCGAAGCGGCGCGCTCGTATCCCGGTAACTGTTACCCCACCATAAACGTCGCGGCCACGGGAGTAGATGGCGACATCGCGTCTTACTCCAACTACGGTGCCGGCGTCGACTTCTCTGCACCCGGCGGTGACGAGTCGCTCAAGAGTTCAGCGGTTGCCGGTTCTGATGGAATGATTCTTTCAACCTGGAATACTGGCAAGACAACACCGGGAGCCGCCGATTACGGGCTCGAAGAAGGAACCTCGATGGCCGCGCCGATGGTGGCAGGAGTATTGGCTCTGATCTATTCGGTGCGACCAGATCTATCGTCTGACGATGCCTACCAGGTGATTAAACAGAGCGTTCAAGAATTCAAACCCACCACCGAATGCGCACTAACTGCAGCCAACTACGGCTCGCAGGTAGCCGACTCGCACTGTGGTGCTGGCATCGTGGATGCTGGCGCAGCCGTAAGGCTCGCACTCGACTTTGTACACGGCGGCTAGCGCACTTACTGAGCCAACGCAGGCGAGGTTGATTCTCCGAGTTAAAAACAAAAAGACCGAGAAATCTCGGTCTTTTGTTGTTGGTGCGGAAGGTGGGACTTGAACCCACACGCCTATTAAGCGCTAGAACCTAAATCTAGTGCGTCTGCCAATTTCGCCACTCCCGCGTGACTCGAATAGTTTAGCCCAAAAATTCGCTGTGAATAACTCGAACCACAGAATCGGGGTGGTTGGCAAGATTGGTCTTCCGAGAGGAGGGTTCGTGAACCAAACGACCGATCAGATAGCTCAACAGGAACGAGGGCGAACCCTTCCTTTCGGGCCACTTCAAGACCTCATGACCGACGCAACGGTCGAAGAGATCTGGATTAACCGGCCCAATGAAATTTGGATAGCAGGGAGCCGTGGTTCGATTCGGCTCGATGTCGACTTCGATGACGATTCTCAACACCGCGTTCTCGAAAGACTGCTTCGCAGCTCGGGCCGGCGATTAGACCGAACTCAGCCTTTCGTTGACGCGACCCTTGCCGATGGCTCGCGCCTTCATGCCGTGATACCAAACATCACTCGCGAGCACATCAGTTTCAACATTCGAAAGTTTTCATCAAAGACCATTCGAATGGCAGATTTGCTCGAGTCGGGGGTAATCGACAGCAATGTTCACGACCAAATCGACGCCGCACTAGCATCGCGAAAGTCAATTTTGATTGCCGGGGCCACGCAAGCCGGTAAAACCACACTACTTTCGGCGCTGCTCAACAGCCTCAAAGAAGGTGAGCGAATCATCTCGGTCGAAGACACCTTCGAGATTAAATGCGATGCACCCGATTGGGTAGCCATGCAAACCCGCGACGCAAGCACAGAGACTTCACAAGCCATAGACCTTCGTCGTCTGATTCGCGAGAGCCTGCGCATGCGGCCCACTCGGCTGGTGGTTGGTGAAGTCAGAGGGGCCGAAGCACTCGAGTTGCTGGTAGCGCTTAATTCGGGCATCCCCGCGTATTGCACCATTCACGCCAACTCTGCAAAAGCCGCGCTCGAGAAGTTGATTACGTTGCCGTTGATGGCAGCCGAGAACGTTTCTGTTGAATTCGCTCGATCCGTTTTTACCGACAGCATCGGCTTGGTCATATTTTGCGAACAGACGCCAGCCGGCCGACGCGTCACAGAGGTTTACGCGCCCAGACATGACTAAAAACAAAAGCACAGACTTATTGCAGTTCGCCTCCGACCTCGATTTACTATCGAGCTCACTTGCGGCTGGGCTACCCCTGGTTGATGCCACCGGCTACCTCGTAGAACACGGTTCAACCGGGTTTCGCGCTAATTGGCAGAAGCTCTTCACTCGACTCAACGCCGAGCTTCCGCTGCACCTTGCTCTACACGATTTCAAGATCGCTGCCGAAGATTTCTGGTGCGATCAACTTTGCGAAATAATCATCACCTGCGAGGTTTACAAGGCCACGCTGGTTTCGTCTGAAGTTCTCAAACTTGCAAGTTTGGTTAGGCAAGCGGGCGAAGCAAACCTCGAGTCAAAGCGTCGAATCTCGGCAGCGACGTCAATCTCTTGGCTCGCTTTAGCCTCGCCGTGGTTGCTGCTGGCAATGCTTATCTCGAGGCCCGAAAACTTAGCCGTATTTCTGCAACCAGAAGGCCTCTTCATTATTTTGGCTGGGCTCGCCGCGAGTATCGCGGCCTTCGTAATCTCGAAACGCATCTCAACCGTCGCTCCACGTAACAGGGTGTTCGCGTGAGGCCGCCCAAAAGTGAGCGCGACCTGGCCCTTGCTCAGGCCGCCACGCTGGTTTCGATTTGCTTGTCGGGTGGGGCCTCGCACCGAGAGGCACTCAAGTGGGTTGCCAATCGAGCAACTGGCCCGCAACTTGAAGAGCTAGCCTTGCTCGCCGAGGCTATCGACTCGGGTGTTCCGGTAGAGCAAGCTTGCGAGCTGGCCGAGCATGCCACCGAGCATTCGCGGTTTAGGGAGCTAGTGGTAAAAATCGGTCTAAGCAGCCGGCTTGGAACCCGCCTGGGCGATCAACTTAGTAGCTTCGCCAATACCTTGTGCGCCGGCTGGTTGAGCGACCTGCGGGCAACCTCGCAACGTGCCGAAACCCGCATGCTGATACCGCAGGTAACCCTCACCTTGCCGCTCACCATACTTTTTTCGCTGTATCCCAGCCTCAAAATGCTCAACGGTTCATTTATCTGAAAGGAAAGCCATGTTGATGAAACAAATAATTCGAGACGAGACCGGTGATGTTCCCGGTTGGGTTTTGATCACTCTCATGACCGCTGGATTGGTGGTGGTCATCTGGTCAACCGCTGGGCCCGCACTTCAGAGAATCATGAACGACTCGCTTAATCGAGTGTCAAGTTTCTAAAAACGAAGGCGGCTCGGCAGCGGTTGAGTTTGTGCTTTTAGCAGTGCCGACGGCGATTGCGACAAGCTTGGTTTTGGGGTTGGTTCTGTCTGCCAACGCCAAGTTGGAGGCGATCGCTAACGCTGCCGAGCTATCACAAAAAGTAGCTTCGGCTGACGCATCAGAACTCACCGACGCTCCAAGCATCGCGCAGTGGGCACCGTCGTTTTACTTCGGCTCATTGATTGGTCGAACGGTCACCAAAGACTCGAAATCGGTCTCTGTATGCCTCGATTACACCCACGCCCTTGGCGAACTACACACCTGCTGGCATTCCTTTAGCGAACCGGGCTAACACTTGAGATCCATCACGCGAGGCGACAGCGGATCTGCCGCAATAGAGTTTGTGCTGGTTTACCCGCTGGCTCTAGCCATACTTTTGTTGGCTTTCGCCGACGCTCAGGCCATGCAGACGCGCCAACTAGGCGTCACTCTAATTGCGCGCGAGGTGTCTCGAGGTATCGAGATTGGATATACGCCCAGAGAAATTGCAGGGGCGCTATCGGTTCTGAGCGACGATCTCGGGTTCGATACCGAACCAACACTTCACTTCGAGAAGACAGACCCCGACAACGGCTTGTTAACGGTGAGCTATAAGGGGCAGGCGTATGTATCTCGACTGTCGATCAAAGTCGCCAGCCCGCTTTGGCAGCAGATGCAGTCAGACCTAGGCTCGAGTCTGCCAATGCTCGTTGGGCTCGTCGCACTTACCTTTGCCGTTGCCGCGCTTTGCATGGATGTAAGTGCCAGCCGTATTGCCGACCTTAGAGCCAACGACCTCGCCTCGAGTATGGCCATCGGGCTGGCTGGCTCAAACGAAACGACTCTGGCTGAGCGAGCGCATAGCTTCGCGTCGGATTGGCCGATCGAGCTTCGCTCGAGGGTGCAGTTTGAGGTTGATTCGCCAGATCAGAGAACTACCGACGTTCGGCTCTGTTACGAGTTTCGACCGATTTGGAAAATGTTTACGTCCAAGCCGAGTCAGGCCTGCGCAGAGCGACGATCGCGACTTCTACCCAGCCATTAGGTGCTGGTTGCCAAAGCTCAGTCGCGCTTGGGTATGAGGCGAGGAATGTAACGCCACATCAGTAGACCGCCACCGATGCCTACGACGCCAAAAATATTCATTGCCGTAGCCAGGCCGAATGCAGCCGCAAAAGCCGACAGCACAGGAGGCGCGCTAGCCACGCCGATGTCGGTGATCAAGCGGTACGACGCCAAAAACTCGTTGCGCGCATCCGAGGGGGCTAGGTCTGCACCGATGGTCAAGATGATTCCGCTACCGAACCCATTGGCAAGAGCCATCGCTCCTGCCAACAGCAAAAAGCCGGTGCCATCGTGCACGAAGCCGATCGTAAGGTGCAAGAGCCCCAGACCGATCATCGGTGGCACCGCAGCCCAGAATCGTCCATAGCGATCCATGATCTGTCCAGAGGTGTAGAACAGGGCGAAATCTAGAACACCGGCTAATCCGATGTAGAACGAAGCCTCACCGGGTGAAAGGCCGATTACCAGTGCCCAGAGCGGCAGACCCACCTGCCTCGTGGTGCGAATGGCACCCAAGATACCCGCACCCACGCCGAGGGTGAGCAGTGGCTTCGATTCGCGCTTTGCGATTTGCCAGATGCCGCCCGGCTTAGTAAGTGGAGTTGCCTTGATTGCGTCAGCCGGCGAAAGCAGAAGCACGATGCCAGCCACGAAACTTGCAGCCCCGGCAAGCCAATAAACGGCTCCAACGCCCCAGATCGCAATCACGCCAGCGCCCAGCAACGGCCCGATAAACGCGCCCGCTCTGAAGGTGCCGCCGAGCAGCGAGAGCGACCGCGCTCGAAACTCCAGAGGAATGTGCTCGGCGAAGAAGGCATGCCGGGCTAGAGCGAAAATGGCGATACCAATGCCCAGAGCGAGCACTCCGGCACCCATGAGTAGAAGGCTGTGACCCAAAGCCACCAAAATAACGCCGAGAGCACCGAACAGCGCGCCATAAATCATGGCCCGTCGCTCACCGATTCGATCGACTAGGCGGCCTGCCGGCAGATCTGCCAACAGAACCCCCACCATTAGCAGCCCGGCAACTAGGCCGGCGGTGGGAATGTCTGCGCCGAGAGCCTTAGCGCTCGCGGGGATGATCGGCAACAGAGAGTATTCGGCGATTGACATCAGAACCGAAGGTAGAAACACCGGAACCAGCAGTGGCTTGATTATGCCGCTCATGTTGGTTGGATTCACCACTCCATTATGCGTCACCTGATTTTGACGCTCGCCTAGACTTGAACCGAAATGGCAGACCTCGATCTTTCTCAAGAAATTGCAGCGCTGCGCGAAACCTTCGCGTCGGTGCGCCAGGTTGTCGATGTCGAACGCTTAACCGGCGAAATCGAAGAGCTCAAGGTGCGAGCATCCGAGCCGAATCTCTGGGATGACCCCGAGAACGCCCAAATCGTAACCTCCAAACTTTCGCGCGCGCAGAGCCAGGTGACCAAACTCGCAGAGGTTCAAGCGGGTTTGGATGACCTTGAAGTCTTGATTGAAATGGCGAATGCCGAGGGAGATTCGGTCACGCAGTCTGAAGCTAAACAAGAGCTCGTAGCGCTGTCGAAGTCGATTGGCGAACTCGAAGTGCAAACCCTTCTCAATGGCGAGTACGACTCGCGCGCCGCGGTAATCACAATTCGAGCTGGTGCGGGTGGCGACGATGCCACCGACTTCGCCGAAATGTTGATGCGCATGTACCTGCGTTATGCAGAGCAGCACAAGATGCCCGCTCAGGTTTTAGACATCAGCTACTCCGAAGGAGCCGGAATTAAGTCGGCGACTTTCGAAATTGACTCGCCATTTGCCTTTGGCACGCTCAGCGTAGAGGCTGGCACGCATCGTTTGGTGCGAATGAGTCCGTTCAACTCTGCTGGCAAACGCCAAACTTCATTTGCCGCGGTTGAGGTTGTGCCGCTAATTGAGCAAACCGATGTGGTGGAGATACCTGAAACCGACATTCGCATCGATGTTTTTCGTTCTTCGGGCCCCGGTGGGCAATCGGTAAACACCACCGACTCTGCGGTGCGCATTACTCACTTGCCAACCGGCATCGTGGTGTCTTGCCAAAATGAAAAGAGCCAGCTTCAGAACAAAGCCGCCGCTCTCAGAGTGCTGCAAAGTCGCTTGCTTGAACAGCGCAGACGCGAAGAAGAAGCCAAGAAAAAGCAGATCGCCGGCGACGTCAAGGCATCGTGGGGTGAGCAGATGCGCTCGTACGTGATGGCCCCGTACCAAATGGTCAAAGACTTGCGAACCGACTACGAAGTAAACAACCCGAGTGCGGTTTTTGATGGTGACTTGGATGGCTTCATCACCGCTGGAATTCGCTGGCGCAAGCGCGCCTAGCCTCCGAGGTTTTCGCTCGACTTGAATCTAGGGTTGAGTCAAGATGATTTCCATTTCAAACGTTACGAAGCACCACAAAGGTGCCACGCGCCCGGCTGTCGATGGCGTTTCGTTTGAAATTGAGCGCGGAGACTTCGTATTTTTAGTCGGCGCTTCGGGTTCGGGTAAATCCACTCTCCTTCGCCTCATGCTCCGAGAGGAAATCGCGAGCAAAGGCGATATTTTTGTGTTGGGCCAAAACCTGGTAACCGTTCCGAGCCGAAAAGTGCCGGTTCTGCGCCGAAAAATGGGAGTCGTTTTTCAAGATTTCCGCCTGCTTCCAAATAAGACCGTCTTTCAAAACGTTGCATTCAGCCTCGAAGTTATCGGTAAGTCTTCGGCGTTCATCTCTGAGGCGGTGCCCGAGGTTCTCGCGCTGGTTGGCCTCGGAGAAAAAGCAGAGCGCTACCCGAATGAACTTAGCGGTGGCGAGCAACAGCGAGTAGCTCTTGCCCGTGCAATCGTCAACAAGCCAGATCTGCTTCTTGCCGATGAGCCAACCGGAAACCTCGACCCAGCAACTTCGGCCGATATTGTTGCGCTTCTCGAAAAGATCAACCAGGCCGGCACCACGATTGTCATGGCAACGCACGATGTCGGCATCGTCGACCGCCTCAAACGCCGAGTTATCGAGCTGCGCCAAGGCGTGATTGTTCGCGACGACAAAAAGTCAGGTTACGAGACCGCGCTACCTAACACCGACCAAATCGAAATGCCCGCTGCATCCGAGGAGCAAAAGTGAAACTCGGGTTCGTCTTCAGAGAAATCGGCCAAAGCCTTTCGCGCAACGTGAGCATGATTGTCTCGATCGTGTTGGTCACGTTTCTTTCGCTAACTTTCGTGGGTACGGCCGGGCTGCTTCAGGCTCAAATCGGCCAGATGAAAACCTACTGGTACGACCGCGCGCAGGTTGCAGTGTATTTGTGCACCGACACCAGCCCCTCCGATGCCTGCCCTCAAGGTGAAGCGTCGGCCGACGTGAAGGCAACCGTGGATGCTGCACTAAAGGCGGCGACTCTTCAGCCATTCGTCGAGAAGTTCTACTTTGAAGACCACCAGGCCGCTTACGACAAATTCCAAGAGCAGTTCAAGGGCAACGCGGTCGCCAAGTACGTAACACCGCAGCAGCTAAACGAAACCTTCTGGGTGAAGGTCAAAGACCCCGAAAAGAGCGCGGTGATCGTCGAGTCGTTCACTGGCGTCGCCGGAGTCGAAGAGGTGCGCGATCAACGCTCGTACCTTGACCAAATTTTCAGCATTCTGAATGCGGCTTCAATTGCTGCCGTTGGAATCGCGGCGATCATGCTCGCCTCTGCAGTGCTGCTGATCTCCACAACCATTCGCCTCTCGGCGTTCTCTCGCCGTCGTGAAATCGGAATCATGCGCCTGGTTGGTGCAAGCAACTTCTACATTCAGTTGCCGTTCATTCTTGAGGGTGTTGTGGCGGCAACCATCGGCAGCCTGCTCGCATCGGGAGCCGTAGTTGCCATTGTGCAGTTCTTCGTTCAGGGATACCTCGCCACGCGACTTCCACTCACATCGTTTGTTGGGCTTGACGACGCCCTTCTACTAACCCCGCTGCTTCTGGTGGCCGGAATAGGTCTGGCAGCTTTGGCCTCGGGTGTTGCTATTCGCCGCTACCTAAAGATTTAGCAGCCCCGCAGCCTCACCATTTGCGCCCGTCTTGTTAGACTGATGGGCTAACCAAGCGGTTAGAACTAAACCAGGAGTGAATCGTGCCCAGAGAGCGCGGCCAAAAAGTTGTGGCCAGCAATCGTAAAGCCCGTCACGACTATCACATCGAAGATGTCTACGAAGCCGGACTAGTGCTTAGCGGAACCGAAGTGAAGTCGTTGCGGGCCGGTCGTGCATCCCTGATAGATGGTTTTGCCAGTATCGATGGGGGAGAGGCGTGGCTTGAGAACGTGCACATTCCCGAGTACACCGAAGGCACCTGGACTAACCACTCGACTCGTCGCCGTCGCAAGCTACTGCTAAACCGCGTCGAGATCGACAAACTTTCGGGCAAGATTCGTGAGAGCGGATACACGCTCGTGCCGCTTTCGCTTTATTTCAAGGATGGCCGCGCCAAGGTTGAGATCGCGTTGGCTAAGGGTAAGCGCGAATACGACAAGCGCCAGGCCCTAAAAGAACGACAAGATAAACGCGAAGCCGATCGCGCCATCTCCACCAAGGGCAAAGAATGGTAGTCATACGCCCACTTTCCGAGACTAACCGAGACGCATTTTTAGATTTCATGGCAACTAAAGCGTTTGAAACTAACCCAAAATGGGCAGGTTGTTATTGCCAGTTTTACCTGGACGCCCAAGTGGATGTTGAAGGAATTGAACTCACCGCTGAACGCAACCGTCAGGTGGCGTGTGACCGCATCGCAGCCGGCAAAATGAAAGGCTATCTTGCCTATGAAGGCGATGAGGTTGTTGGCTGGGTCGCGGCAAACAAGGGCAACAATTTCGCGCAACTTGAGCAAACTTCTGAAGAAACAGCCAGAATTCTGTGCTTCGTAATTGAGCCACAGCACCAGGGTCAAGGCGTGGCAACAGCTCTCCTAAACTTTGCGATCGAAGACCTATCAAGCCAAGGCTTCAAATCTGTTGAGGCAGCGCCTCGGGTTGATGAGGGCTTTAGCGCTAGTGGTTATCGTGGCAAGCTGAGCATGTTCGCCGCGACGGGGTTTGAAATAGTCACGCCTTTGGATGAACAGCACGTTTTAGTTCGACGCAAACTCACAGCTTAAATGTCACTGGCAGGGCGTATCCTTGAGTAGTTCGGTAACGAACATTTGATAATTCAATAATGGGGATGATCGGTTTCGACAGTGCTCTTGAGCCTGGGAGAAGCGGGTCGTGAATGTAGCGTCAACACGTAAATGTCCGCTGCAAACTATAGGTGCCGATACTAATCGCGCCGACTTCGCCCTCGCTGCTTAAGCGAGCCTGAAGTCCGTCAGTCCGCTTGTGATTTCGTAGCGGGTACTGGCGTCATTTAGAAATCTTGCTGAGTGGTTACGCCTTAGGGCTACTCGGGACTTTCACTCAGGCTGGGTTTGTTGGTTGGCTCGCTTCAGGGCATGATCAGAACCGAGTAAAACGCAACTGAAGCTACACCCGTAGAAGACCCAGAATTTAGGTTCTGGACGGGGGTTCAATTCCCCCCATCTCCACCAGTGTCGTTGTTTGACCGAAACAACACGCAAGCTCGAGCCCCCAGCAATGGGGGCTTTTGCTTTTAAGGTCAGGTTCACTTGGAGTCGCTTTGGATCGATTGCCAGCTAAAACGGCAGACTGCCCTTATGCTCTAACCATGGAAAAGCGCACAATCGCGATTATCGCGGTATCGGCTCTTTCGGGAGTTCTCATCGGTGCTCTCGCAACATTGGGGCTTGTAGGTGGTGGTTCTACGGCCGCACCTTCGCAGTCTCCATCACGGTCTGAGTCACCGACAACCACAGCATCCAAGGATCCTTCGGATGGGGGTGGCTCGCAAGCGGAGCCCGATATGTCGACAGTTTCTGACCCAAATTTCCCCGAAGTTCGTTACCAGTACGAGCTCGACTTTTTCAAAATGGCACTGGCAAGTTGCGGGGCGCTCAAATCTAAGGGTGCCGTCTTTAGCAACAACGACGGATCGGTTTCACTGATCGGGTTGAACTCTCAAGGAACACTCGTGCAGGTTAATCTCGATCAATCAGGTGCCGTGGTTGCCAGCTTTGCTCCCGAAGCAGAACTCATTTGCGGGCCTGAGGGGGTGCACGAGGCGGCCACATCTAAATGGGCCGATCAGACCTACTCAGATGATTTTCATTTGGATTGGATGATGGAAAACGACTATTGCTGGCATCAGCATCAGGGTGCGGCTTCGATGTCTAACACTTATTTCACGTTCGAGAACGGCTTAGTCTCTGAAGTCAGCGATATGGAGCGCTCTGAGTTCGCTTTCTCCAAAGTGACTTTTGGCTTCAGCAAGACTCAAGCTGCGCTTTTCAGCAAGGTGAAGATTTAGGCCGCGTTTGGGCAGGGAACAAGTTGAGCCACGCGCTGCGGGGTAACCCCAAGCAGAACAGCGATATCACGAAGGGTTAGCCCCTCGTCGCGCATGCGGCCAACAACGTTTCTGATCTCGGCTGAAGCCTCTTCTTGAAGCTTGGCAGCTAGACGCATCTTCTCTTGCGCAGCCTCTACATCGCAGATGATGCCAGGCATTTTGGCGATGATTTCGATTACCAATTCGCAATCGCCGGCCATCGGGTGGCTCTTGGCCAATTCACGGATGTGCGCTTCGACCTTGTCGAGACGCTTGCTGGAGATCTTGAGGTTGTCGAGCGCGGCAACTTCAACCTGCCAGCCTTCGGCTGTTTTTTCGCACACTGCTTGTAGTTGCACGACACGCCTTTCAATAAGTAAATAGGGACTTGACTAAATCAGTAAACCCATGCTTTACTTAGCCAAGATTAACCACATGTTCTGCAAACCACAACTCTTAAGGACTCAAATGTATTTCGTATCTCTCGCATTGGCTTTGCCACTTGCTTTCGTATTTCTTGGCGCTGGTCGCACCAAGCTAACCAAGTCAATCGATGACCTCGCCGCAGCGGGCATGGCCTGGGCAAAAGAGATCCCTGTCTGGGCGGTTCGCCTCGTTGCCCTTCTAGAACTTGCGGGCGCCGTGGGCGTAGTTGCTGGTCCGCTAGCCGGAATCTTGCTCGGTTGGACTTGGGCAACTGCTCTCGGTCTCTACGCCGCTGCCGGTCTTTCGCTAACCATGCTGGTGGCAGCAATCATGCACATCGTTCGCGGTGAGTTCAAATACACCTGGAAGATGAACCTCGGGCTTTTGGCTCTTGCGATCATCGAAACCGTAGTGATCGCTTACATCTAGATCTTCTGCACACCTGTCCTGCTGGCGACTCTTTCGAGGGTGGCCAGCAGGGCTTTTGCCGTTAAAGCCAAAAAAACGCAGGTTGTTAAGGCTCGGCCGAGATCCCAGAGCAAACCACCGGTAATCAACTCATACTGCAGAAAGTGAGAGAGGTTTTCAAGAACCCCGGCACCCGCAACATACGAAAGTGAACCACCCGAACCCGCCAAGAATGGCCAGTTCCACATGGTCATCAGCGCCCCGTAGCCAAAAGATGCCACGATCGCATAGGGGATGAGCGCAAGCATCCTTGCACTGTGGTTTTTGAAATGAGGGAGAGCTGCGGCTCCGATGCCCACCAAACCCGCGGCCATCATCTGAAACGGCAGCCAAGGGCCGATGCCGCCAGCCAACAGAGCCGAAACCAGCAACGAGCAGGCGCCCAGGATGAACCCGAACCCAGCGCCCAGCGCGTAACCGCCGATGATGATGATGAAAAAGGCGGTTTCGATTCCACCGGTGCCAGCACCCAGCGTGCGAATCACCGCGTTTAGTGCAATCAGCACGCCCAGCACGGCGAGTTGCTTTATTTCGATCTGGCCAGAGGCGAATTCCACCGAGATCAAGACCAGCAGCAGCGGCATCAGCGCAATGAAAAGGCCCTGCGCAAGGTTTGCCTGATTAGGTACTGACGCAGAGATAAAAAGCGGCCAGGTGAAAACAAGCAAACTGCCGATGGCTGCCAATCCAACGGTTATGCGGCTCAAGAGTTTCATTAGCGATCGCCACCCTGAACCAACGCAGAAAGCTGCGCCACGGCGAATAAGCCTGTGACCTTAAGCGCTTTCGATACCTCGCTAGGCAATAGACCCTCGGTGCCAAATATTTCTTCAGGTTTACCAACCTTCGTCACGCGACCTTGATCGAGCACGAGCACATCGGTGGCGATCAGCGTTGCAAATTCAACATCGTGTGTCGCGATAGCGATGGCCTTGCCGGCTTCGCGCAACTCTCCGATGATTCTCGCGAGCTGCCGCTTTGCCTCATAGTCGAGACCCCTCGTGGGCTCGTCGAGCAGCAGGATGCCGGCATCCTTGGCTAACTGAATGGCAAGTACCAGCGCCAACTGCTGACCTGCCGACAAATCGCGGGGGTGGTTGCTCGGATTCACCCGACCGGCAAATCTTTGAAAGAGCGAGGCCGTGGTGTTCTCGGGCGCTTTGGCGAAGCGATCGCTATCGGCTAGTTCAGCTGAGACCGATGTTAGAAAGAGAAGGTCACTTGCGCGCTGTGGCACAAGCGTAAGAGCGCAGAGGCGCTCTTCGACCGAAAGTTTTCCGGTTTCACCCCAGGGCGTGGTAGCGGTTCCGC
>CANFPR010000014.1 GCA_947448975.1 Micrococcales bacterium
CACCGCCTTCAACTTCGCCACGCAAATCTCTTCAAGGATGTTCTTGAGCCGCTTCTTCGCAAAGAGGGCATTCGCCTCGAATCGTGGAAAGACCTCAACGATGCCGAGAAGGCCGAATTGCAGGCCTACTTTCAGGCTCAGATCTTTCCTGTTCTAACCCCGCTCGCGGTTGACCCGGCACACCCTTTTCCTTACATTTCGGGCCTTTCACTCAACATGGCCGTGATGCTTCGCAACCCAGATGGCAAAGATCAGTTCGCCAGACTCAAGGTGCCACCGCTGTTGCCGCGTTTCGTGCGCATCCAGGGCAGTGCAACCTCCACTTCGCCTCGCTACATTCCGCTCGAAGAAGTAATCGGCCAGTTTCTAAACCAGCTGTTTCCGGGCATGGAAGTTTTGCAACACCACACCTTTAGAGTCACTCGTAACGAAGACCTCGAAGTAGACGAGGATGAGTCGGAGAACTTGCTCGAATCGCTCGAGAAAGAGCTGCTTCGCCGCAGGTTCGGCCCGCCGGTTCGCCTCGAAGTTGCAGTAGACATCAACCCTCAGGTGCTCGAACTCTTGGTTCGTGAACTCGACGTTGAAGACAGCGATGTCTACCACCTTCCGGCCCCGCTAGACCTAACCGGTTTGTTCGAAGTTTCGGGCCTGAAGCGCGCCGAACTGCACTTTCCTCCTCACCAGGTGGTGACCAACCGATACCTAGCCCATGCCGACGACGAAAAACTCGACATGTTCAAAGTGCTTCGCGAGCGCGAAGTTTTGGTGCACCACCCGTACGAGCGTTTTAGCACCTCAACCCAGGCATTCCTTGAGCAGGCAGCGGCAGACCCGCACGTTCTGGCCATAAAACAGACGCTCTACCGCACCAGCGGTGACTCCCCCATTGTCGATGCACTGATTGCGGCAGCCGAAGCCGGCAAGCAGGTTCTTGCTCTGGTAGAAATCAAGGCGCGCTTCGACGAGCAAAACAACATCACCTGGGCTCGCAAGCTAGAGCAAGCGGGTGTGCACGTGGTTTACGGCATCGTTGGGCTCAAGACTCACTGCAAGCTTTCGCTGGTCATTCGCCAAGAAGGCACCAAACTGCGTCGCTACTGCCACATCGGCACCGGAAACTACAACCCAAAGACCGCGCGCTTCTACGAAGACTATGGTCTGCTAACTTCGCGTGAGTCGGTGGGCGAAGACCTCACCAAGCTGTTCAACCAACTCAGCGGTTACGCCCCCGATGCCTCTTTCAAGAGTCTGCTGGTTTCGCCAAACGGCGTGCGCGACGGGCTGATTGCGCGCATCGACACTGAAATCGAAAACCACATTGCCGGTAAACCGTCGGGCATCAAGATCAAGGTGAACTCACTAGTTGACGAAAAGATCATCGATGCCCTTTACCGCGCCAGCGTCGAAGGTGTACCGATTGACATCTTTGTTCGCGGTATGTGCTCCCTGAAGCCGGGCGTACCTGGCTTGAGTGAGAGCATCCGTGTGCGCTCGGTACTCGGGCGCTATCTTGAGCACTCCCGCGCATTTGCCTTTGTCAACGCAGGCGACCCCCGCTATTACATTGGCTCGGCCGACATGATGCACCGAAACCTCGACCGCCGCGTCGAAGCCCTGGTGAACCTGGTTCAACCAGATCACATGCAAGAGATCGAGTCGCTGTTTGAGCTAGCGATGTCAGATAGCTCGGCGTCGTGGCACCTCGACTCCAACGGAACCTGGACTCGCCACAAGTTTGATGCAGAGGGTAAGCCGCTTACCGAGGTGCAAGACGAAATCATGAGACGAGTGGCTAGCAAGCGGAGCCGTAACTAATGACAGTATTTGCCGCCGGCGCAATCTGCTGGCGTGAAGTTGATGGCGCTTTGCGGGTGGCGATCATTCACCGCAATCGCTACAACGACTGGTCTTGGCCCAAGGGCAAGGTTGACCCAGGAGAGACGCTGCCCGAGGCGGCGGTTCGCGAAATCCGTGAAGAAACCGGCCTGAAGATTCGCCTTGGTGCACCGCTTCGTGTGCAGAGTTACAAACTCGCTAACGGTGCCGACAAAGAGGTTCACTACTGGGCTGCAAAAATAACCGATTCGGCTTTGGCAAACAGCACCTTCAAACCAGACGAAGAAGTTGAAGAAGTGGTTTGGGTTTCGGTGGCCGAAGCCCGCGAAAAGCTAACGTACCCGCACGACAAAGAGTGCCTCGACGACCTGATCAAGCTTCACGAAGACGGTTTACTGAATACCAAGCCCTTCATCGTGCTGCGTCACGCCAAAGCAACCCCTCGTGCGGGTTGGGTTAAGCCAGACGGCAAGCGACCGCTGCTGCCCGAAGGTTTTGAGCAGGCTCAGGCGCTGGTCCCGCTGCTAAATGCGTACGGCGCGAAACGAGTGGTCACGAGCCCCTGGGTAAGGTGTCTAGCAACGGTTACCCCATACGCCAAAGCCAAAAAGCTCACCATTGTTGAGCGCGGCCAACTCACCGAATTCGGCAACGCCGATGGCCCAAAGCGCACCGCGCGAGTTATCGAACGCCTGCTCGAAGAGGGCAAGGCAGCTGTTATTTGCAGCCACCGCCCAGCGCTACCAACCATTCTCGATACCATCAGCTCTATTGCCACCCCAAGGCAAGAGATTCTGATTCACGAGGCTCGAGCGCTCGACCCTGGCTCAATGCTGGTTCTGCACCTCACCTATGGTGAACAAGGACCACGAAGAATTGCTGGAATAGAAGTGCACTCCCCGATCGTTAAGGCAAACAAATGAACGACTTTCAAACCTGGATTGACCAACGCAACGCTCAGTGGAGCAACCCAACGGGATTTCTCGCAGTAACCAGCATGAACTGGCTCGATGAGACCCCGCAAACCTTCTCGGATGTTTCGGGCTCATGGTGGGCAAACGACCACGAAGTGCACGCCATCGGATTCGAAGGCGAAGGTGAGCGCGTTTGGCAGTTGCCTTTTGGCAGCGAAATTAGCGAACCAATGACCGGCGGCGTTCTAGAAATTGCTAGCCGCGGCGGTCGCGTGATTCTGCGCCCGAGAAACCAGCAAGCTCCGGCACTGCAGCGATTCAGCGGTGTAAGCACCTTCGAATACAACCCAGACTTGGCCGTTGAAGCAGAACTAATCGAAGACGAAAAGACCGTTGGGGTTTCTTCGGCTGCGGGAGAACTGGGCAACAAGTATGTTTCACCGGGTCGGTTGCGCTTCAACCTTCATGGAGAACAAATCGACCTAGTCGGCTTTGAACGACCAAACCCAGATCAACTTTGGGTAATCTTTCGAGACGGCACCTCGGGTAAAACCAGCTACGGAACAGGCCGCTCGGTTACGGCAATAAAGCAGCCGAACGGGCGCTGGGCCATCGACTTCAACAAGTCGGCCAACTTTCCTTGCTCATACACCGACTTCGCCACCTGCCCTTTGGCACCGCGCGAAAACTACCTGAGCGTCGAAATCGCCGGCGGCGAGAAAACCCCTAACTTCAGAATCACCAGCGACGGCCTACAAGACCAATGACCGACGATTCGGTAGCTGCGGGTCTGCCCCTTCTCGAAGGTAAAGACGGCAAACCTGCGCTGTGCCTAGTCACAGGGGCTACCGGATACATCGGCGGGCGACTCATTCGCGAACTCTTGAGTCATGGCTACCGGGTGCGCATACTCGCACGCCACCCCGAACGGCTGCACGATCATCCGTGGATTGACCAAGTTGAGATTGCCGCTGGCGATGCGCACGATGCCGAAACTCTAAAGCGTGCGTTGGCTGGCGTAGACGTGGCTTATTACCTGCTGCATGCGCTGATGAGCAAAGACAACTTTGAGGCCGAAGAGCGCGACCTTGCCAAAGGTTTTGCGTCGGCGGCGAAGGCGGCCTCGGTTGCCCGCATCGTTTACCTAGGCGGCATCATCTCTGGTGCCGAAGAGCTATCGCCACACCTTCGTGCTCGCACCGAAACTGGCGAGATTCTCAGAGCATCGGGAGTGCCAACGGTTGAACTGCGCGCCGGCGTGGTTATTGGCTCAGGAAGCGCTTCATTTGAGATGCTGCGATACCTAACCGAGCGACTGCCAGTGATGACGGTTCCGAAATGGGTGAATAACCGTATTCAGCCAATCGCCATTCGGGATGTTTTGCGCTACCTCGTCGGTGCTGCGGCAATCGACCCGAAAATCAACGCCGACTTCGACATCGGCGGCCCAGAGGTTTTCACCTATCGCGAAATGATGATGCAATATGCTGCGGCGGCCGGCCTTCGTAAGCGAATCATCATTCCAATTCCGGTGCTTACACCAAGACTTTCATCGGGCTGGGTTGGGCTGGTAACGCCCGTGCCCTACACCCTCGCCAAGCGCCTGGTGGCAAGCCTCAAGAACGAGGTGGTCGCACGCGACGACAGCATTCGCAAACTGATTCCCGATCCGGTTGGTGGGCTAACGTCTTTTCAGCGTGCGGTGCAGCTTGCGCTAAAGCGAATCAAAAGCGCAAACGTAGAAACACGATGGACCAACGCCTCGGTTCCGGGTACCCCATCTGACCCGCTGCCAACCGACCCCGACTGGGCCGGCGGAACGCTTTACCAAGACGTTCGCGTGGTTGATTCGACCGACCCAATCGACGTGGTTTGGGCGCGTGTTGAATCGATCGGCGGCGACAACGGATACTCCACGGCAACGTGGGCTTGGCGCTTACGTGGCTTGGCCGATCGACTCGTCGGAGGCGTAGGGCTTCGACGCGGGCGCCGCGACCCAAACACTCTCATCGAAGGCGAAGCACTCGACTTTTGGCGAGTCGAAGCAATCGAACGGCCTCACCTACTGCGCTTGCGCGCCGAAATGAAAATGCCCGGATTAGCTTGGCTAGAGTTTCGGCTCGAAGCAACCAAAACCGGTACGCGTCTAACGCAACGGGCCATCTACGCACCGCGCGGTTTGCTGGGTCACCTCTACTGGGCAAGCGTTTGGCCAATGCATGGAATCGTGTTTCCTTCGATGGCAAGGCATGCCGCGCTCGGAACCAAGCGCAAATAGACTGCACTGGTGAAGAAATCATCCCTGGCGGTAATCGCGCTTGTAACCGTCGCGGCATCGTGGGGTTTTGCGTTCGTCTGGATGAAAGACACCATCGATCGCCAACCATATTTTGACTTTCTGGCTACAAGATTCACGCTCGCTGCCGTGATCATGTTTTTGGTTCGGCCGCAGCTGGTTCGATCGCTCAAACCCAAGTTCTTGCTTCGCGGCATCGCACTGGGCGTAGCCCTTGGGCTGGGTTATGTGACGCAGACCATCGGTCTCGAACTTTCCACGGCAGCCATCACGGGCTTTTTTACCGGTCTCTACATTGTGCTTACCCCGGTTTTCGCTTGGCTACTTCTAAAGCAGAAGGTTTCGCTCAAGGTTGCACTCAGTGTGGGCCTAGCCACGGTCGGTCTTGGCTTGATTACTCTCGATGGCCTCGGATTCGATTTGGGAACTCTAAGCCTCTTGGCCTGCGCAGTGCTGTTTGCCCTGCACATTGTTGGCCTCGGCCGCTGGAGCCCCGGGAGCGACACCTACGCGCTCACCGTGGTGCAACTTGCCACCGTCGCCGTTGTTTGCTGGATCGGGGCATTGCAAGACGGCTACCAAGCGCCGCCTGACGCCGACGTTTGGAACTCAATATTTTTCACAGCGGTTTTTGCCACTGCGATTGCGTTCTTTGTGCAGACCTGGGCGCAATCCATCATGGATGCCTCACGAGTGGCCATCATTCTCACCAGCGAGGTTATCTTCGCGGCAATCTTTGCGGTCGCCACCGGCCAAGAGGTGCTTGCGCTTAAGACCATCCTTGGCGGCACACTGATGGTCGTGGCCATGTTCATAGTTGAATGGCCCAGCAAAAAAGATCAGCCCAGCGACGTTACCGCGGGGCTAGACCCGCTCGTGCACTAACCTTTGGGCAAGGAGTGACATGAGCGTTTTAGCAATCGATGCGGGCACCACCGGCATCACCACGCTCGTGGTTAGCGCTTCTGGGGCAACACTTGCGCGGGGTTACCACGAATTCGAGCAACATTTTCCGGCCCCGGGATGGGTTGAACACGACCCCGAGCAAATCTGGCAGGCCACCCTGGCATCGGTGCGCCAAGCACTAAACGAATTGGCTCAGTCGGCCAACCAAGGCGATACGCCCTCGTGCATCGGCGTTACCAACCAGCGCGAGACTTTGGTGCTTTGGGACAAACAGACACTTCGAGCACCAACCAACGCAATCGTCTGGCAAGACCGCCGCACCAGCGCTCTGCTGAGCGACAAAAAGTTCGTTGATGCCGCGGTCGAGGTTAGGCAACGCACCGGTTTGCCGCTCGACCCATATTTCACTTCTTCGAAACTGCTCTGGGTTAAGCGCAACCTGCCCGATGTGTGGCGCGGAGTGGCTGCCGGGGTCACAGCCGTGGGCACAGTCGAGTCTTACCTGGTTGCCCGCATGACCGGTGCGCGCACACACATCACTGACGCTACCAATGCCTCGCGCACGCAACTCTACAACTTGCACACTGGCGACTGGGATGACTGGCTGCTCGACCTTTTCGAAGTGCCTCGCTCGGCCTTGCCTGTAATCACTGCGAACTACGGCAATCTAGCCACTACGTTTGCTCCAGCTTTTCTCGATCTCGAGTTGCCGATAACCGGCCTAGCCGGCGATCAGCAGGCTGCGCTTTTCGGCCAGGGCGCTACGAGCGCAGGCACAGCTAAGTGCACCTACGGCACTGGTGCGTTTTTGCTCATGCACACAGGTAGTACGGTGATCGACAACAACGACGGCATGCTCGCCACAGTTGCCCTGCAACACAAAAATGGTGAACGCGAATTCGCACTCGAGGGGTCGGTGTTTGTCGCCGGAGCGGCAGTGCAGTGGTTGCGCGATGGACTTCAGATCATTGATACCTCGGCAGAGGTAGAGGCGCTCTCATCGCAGGTACCTGATTCATCTGGTGTAAGTTTTGTGCCAGCCTTCACAGGTCTTGGCGCGCCGTTCTGGAACCCCGACGCTCGCGGAGAAATAGTTGGAATCACCCGCGGAACCACCAAAGCGCACATTGCCCGCGCCACTCTCGAGGCCATCGCCTTCCAAGTGAAAGCGGTGTTTGACGCCATGACCAAAGCCGAGAACTCAGTGGTGCTCACGAAATTGCGCGTCGACGGCGGAGCCTCGGTGAACAACCTGCTTATGCAGATTCAGGCTGATCAACTGGGTGTCGAAATCGAACGCCCCGAGAACCTCGAAACCACCGCTCTGGGCGTTGCCTACCTAGCGGGGCTGGGTGCTGGCATCTGGAATTCTGTGGCCGATGTGAGCAATCTAAACAAAGTGCGCACCCGATTTGCCCCTGAGCCTGCCGACGCAGCCGGTTTTGAGGCTTGGATGCAGGTCGTCAAGCAACTCGCAGGGCGTGCCTAACTCAGCTGAACCCCAACGCGTTTTAGCATTGCGGTCTTATGCCTATCAAACGAGCGCTTCCTCGAGAGCTGGATGTTCCGCATCCCGACCGATTGAACGCCGATAACCCCAACTTTGAAGAAATCATGATGCGCCACAACGTATCGATGGTGCTCGAAAACCCTGGCTACACCGACCCAGAAACTGGGTTGTTTGTCTTCAATGCCAAAACCTTGGCAGATGCCGGCAAGTGTTGCGCAAACCTCTGCCGGCACTGCCCGTTCAAACGCTAGAAGCGTTTAGTCTTGGCGCTTGTCTTTAGCGTCGGCCTTAGCCTTCTTTTCAAGGCGCTTCTCTTTTAAGTTCTTTGCAGGAGCAGTTTTCGCACTATTTTTCTGCGGGGATTTCTGGGCCATCATGGCCTCCTAGGTGGGGCGCATTTGGCCCGTATTGCAACCCTAGTAGAATGTTCTGGTTATGGGCCTCTAGCTCAGTTGGTTAGAGCAACGGACTTTTAATCCGTGGGTCGAGGGTTCGATCCCCTCGGGGCCTACCAAAAAGAAAACCTCACCACTCGAGTGAGGTTTTCTTTTTTAATGAAGTTTCTTATCGAACGCCAAGCAGGTCGATAACGAACACCAGGGTGCGACCCGATAGGTGGTGGCCCGCCCCAGCAGCTCCATAGGCGAACTCAGGAGGGCAGATGAGGGTGCGACGACCGCCAACCTTCATACCTGGAATACCTTCTTGCCACCCCTTGATCAAACGGTTTAGTGGAAATTCGATTGGCTCGCCGCGACCCCATGATGAGTCGAACTCTTCACCGGTTTCGTAGTCAACGCCCAAGTAGTGCACCTTGACGGTGCCGCCCACTGGCGCTTCTACGCCGGTGCCTTCGTGCACCTCTTGGACGGTGAGCACCGATGGCGCTGGCTCGAGCATTGGTTCAAGTTCTGGGCGTTGGATTTCATTCATGAAAAAACCTTATCGCAGCAACTAGCCGACCGCCTCAGGCTTTAGGGCTTGACTTGCGATTCGGTGCGCGGCCTGAGATCTACTGGTTGCCCAAAAAGCCATCCCTGTGCAAACTGAGCACCGACGGCCTTCGCTAGATCTAGATCTGCCTGAGTTTCAACTTTTTCAACGATCACTTCGGCGCCAACTAGTTCAGCGAATTTCATGCCGAGTTCTAGTAGCCCGCGGCTTAGGTCGGGCCGTTCAACCTGAAGTAGCGAGCCGTCAAGCTTGACGAAGTCGGTTGGCAGGCTACTGATGACGCTGAGGCTCGTTCGACCGGTTCCGAAATCATCGATTGCAATCTTGGCGCCGCGCTTGCGCAGCCCAAGCAGACCCATGCTTAGGTCGATCTGATTCTGAATGACCGATGTCTCGGTCAACTCAAAAATTAGCGAGAAATGCGCTTCCTTGATTTTCGGCAGCAAAAGGTCAACTGCTGAGAAAAATTCGTGGTCGTTGCCCAAGGTCTGCGCGCTGATGTTGATTGAGATTGCCTGGCCGCCGCGCGCTATGAGCTCAGGGTAAGCAGCCTCCACGGCCTTGAGTGTCCAGAAGTCGATTATTTGAACGAGGTTCAAGTCTTCTGCTAGTTGGATAAAGAGTTCTGGGCTGATGGAACCAAGTGTCGGGCTATCCCAACGGCAGAGTGCTTCGTAGCCATAAATCTCGCCAGTAGCCACGTAGTTGATTGGTTGAAAAACCCAGTACATTCCCTCTGGTGGCGTCGAGCCCAAGCCAAGTCGGGCTAATTCTTGACGCACTTGTTCTGACGTTGCTACGTGGTTGTCGGCAAGTTCTGCCTGCCCTGTTCGAGTTGATTTCATTACAGCCAAGTTGAGTCTGGCCACCCAGTCTTGAGCGCCCAGCGCCGCAGAGCGGTCGGTTACCACTGCCCCGATGCTAACTTCAAGCAAAAATCTGTAGCGTTTTGTGGCGTTAAATTCCGAAACGATGGATTTAACTTGTCGCACGAACCCAAGCGGGTTTGAAGCATCGGTAGCAACCAGCGCAAACAAGCCTTTTGAAATGCGCTCGATCTGCGCAACAGTGCCAAGGCGTTCTAACGAGGTTGAGAGTTCATCGACCGCCTTGTCGGCTAAGGCGGCACCAAATTCTTCTTCAAGCACTGGGCTATTGGTAACCAATAGTTTCACCAACAGAAGGTCTTGCTTGTTGTGAAGCTCGTTGATGCGCGCCATAAACCTAAGTTGCGAGCTAGAAACTACGACTGATGCATCTGGGGTCATCTTCTACCTCTCGTCGGGCTCTGAGTCTATCCCCGCATAAGCTCCGCTTGTGCTTTAATGGCAGGCAACGAGCCTTTACTGATGCCAGATGTGCACTTAGGTCGATTGGGGTACATGGCCGCTTGGCGTAAACCTAGAAACGGCAAGTATCAAGGCTTGATCGGCCTGATGCTAGTCGCCACTGGCATTAGCGCGTTCATTTTGATTGCCTACACACTTCAAATAACTGGACTCACACTCACCGAACCGACTTCGAGGGCTCTGCTTCTGGGATTCCTGCCCATTTACTTCAGTTGGCAAGCTCCTCCCCTAATTGCCGTGATAGCTGCAGTTTCTATTGGGATGGCCGTTGTGGTTGCCTTCGTTGGTCTTGAAATACGCGATGCAAACCTTGCGCGTCGGTCTCACGATGCTGGGCACAAAAAGCTCTCTCCGTGGGTGCTGATGAAATCCACCGAGGGCGTATTCCACGGAGAAGTCACAATCACCGCGCTAATTCCCGCTCACAACGAAGAAGACTTGATTGCTGCCACCATTCGATCTTTGATGGGGCAAGATCGAAAGCCAGAGCGCGTCATTGTGGTTGCCGATAACTGCACCGACCAAACCGTTGCTATAGCTCGGTCGCTTGGTATTGAGGTTTTCGAATCAGTAAACAACGCATCTAAGAAGGCTGGCGCACTCAATCAAGTTCTCGAGACTCTGCTGCCTCAACTCGGTGAAAACGACACCGTGATGATCATGGATGCCGACACAGTGCTGCGCCAAGGATTCTTGAGCACAGCGGCGAAGCACTTTACCGACGATCGCGGTTTAAGCGCCATCGGCGGCCTGTTCTTCGGAGAAGACCGTCGCGGCTTGCTCGCTCAAATACAGAAAAACGAATACACCCGCTATTCAAGAGAAATCAGCCGCCGCAAGGGCAGAGTGTTCGTACTCACCGGCACCGCGTCGATCTTTAGGGCTAGGTCGCTGCGGACCATTGCCGAAGAACGCGGGCGGCTCTTGCCCGGCATCCCTGGTCAGGTTTATGACACCCACGCGCTAACCGAAGACAACGAGTTGACCATCGCGCTAAAGACGCTCGGCGCACTGATGATGTCACCGCCGGAATGCATGGTTGAGACTGAACTCATGCCCAACCTGAAAGCTCTGTGGCGGCAACGTCTGCGATGGGAGCGCGGCGCGATGGAAAACATTGCCACCTACGGCGTCACTTCGACAACTGCCCGCTACTGGTCACAGCAGCTCGGGTTGGGCTACTCGGTTTTTGCCCTCTGGACGTATTTTCTGTTGATCGTGCTTCAGGTAGTGAGCTCCGATACTTGGGTTTGGTATCCGTTCTGGATCATCATGGCCATGATCTTTATTGCAGAAAAAGTTTGGACAGTGCGTAAAGCAAACTGGAAGGCCAAACTGTTAGCTGCGACGCTAGTGATCGAACTTCTTTACGACACTTTCTTGGGCATAATCTTCGTCAAAGGCGCTCTAGACATGGCGCTTGGCCGCAAGGCACATTGGGGCGACGACCACTCGAAAGATTTGAAGCAGGTTTCAGCATGATGCCGTTCAAGTTTCTGACCGGGCTACTGCTACCCGAAAGCTTCATGCACACCCAATTCTTTTTGATTCTGGCAACGTTGGTAGCCCTCAACACAGTTATTTACTCAGCGCTATCGCTGATTCACATCATTCCCAAATGGTTTAGAGCGAGTTGGCTCAGGGGTCGCCGGCAGCGTGCGGTGACTCGAAGCATCTACCCGGATGCCCCTAAATAGCGCTCTTCATGGTCGTGACCAAATAGCGATTTCTGCCTTCGTTCTTAGCCTGATACATGATTTTGTCGGCAACGCGAACAACTTCATCGGGATGTTGCGAACCATC
>CANFPR010000015.1 GCA_947448975.1 Micrococcales bacterium
AACTTGATGTTTTGAGCGCTTATTGACGATTGAGGTGAAGTTATGGCTCGACACGCAGCCTACAAACCTTCAGCCGTCAAACGCACCCTGCAGCCAGTTGCCGATGTCACCTCTAAGGCGCTTAGCTGGCATCCAATTAGTCGCCTGTTGGCAACCCGCACCCGCAAGGCGTGGAGCGGATTTCTTTGCACCGCCGGATTCGTTGCTGTGACCATCGTTGATCCTTATTCGGGAGCCATGGCAAACACCATGCAGCAGGCTTATCTCTTGCAAATGGCAGAGGGATCAGATGCGCAGGTCTACGGTTGGCAGAGCACCCAAACCATCTCATTCGTTCGCGGCGGATTCAAGGTTGTGACGGGTAAAAACGCCGCTTCGCTGTTTGTTGAGCTCGCCGATGTGCCAGACGCCGGAACCGTCAAGGCCTACGCCTACACGCAGGTGACGCAACGAGGCTGGCAGCGCGACCAATATTCGTGCTTGGTAAAGCTCTGGAATCGTGAGTCGAACTGGCGTTACAACGCCTCCAACCGCTCTTCGGGCGCTTACGGCATTCCTCAAGCACTCCCGGGTATCAAGATGGCCAGTGAAGGCGCCGACTGGATGACCAACCCCGAGACTCAGATCAAGTGGGGCCTTGGTTACATCGGTGGTCGCTACGGTTCGCCGTGTGGCGCGCTAGCTCACTCCGACAAACTGGGATGGTACTGATGCCCAGGTCTAATCGCCCGCGCAGGTCAACCAGCAAACGCGAGGAAACGCCCGAAGTTTCTCGCTCAGTGCTTTACGGCGCTAGGCGCACCGAGGTTAAACGCGGCATCGAATACACAGTTCAGTCGCATTCTGGTGCGGCAGCCGAAGACGATAAAACCTGGACCTGCCCGCACTGCTTCCTCTTGATTAAACGAGGCACACCGCACATGGTTGCCTGGGATGAACGCGGTTCTGGAGTCAGACGTCACTTTCACACCAACTGCTGGAGCAAGTTTCAGGGGCGCTTGGAGTGACCCAGGTTGAGATTCGGCAGTCGGTTGAGTTGCCCAGCATCCGTGAAGATGTTTCGTTCGAAACTGCTGATGGTTTGACTTTGGTTGGCGAATTGGCGCTTCCGGTTGGTCGCGCACCTCGCGCGACTCTTCTAACTCTGCATCCGTTGCCAACTCACGGCGGGTTTATGGACAGCCACATTTTGCGCAAGGCAGCCAACCGGCTACCTGAACTTACCGATTTGGCAGTGCTTCGATTCAATACCCGCGGCACCGAGTCGCCTCGTGGCAAAAGCGAAGGCGAATTCGACGGTGGCAAAGACGAGAAGTTTGATGTTTTAGCTGCGCTCGAGTTTGTAAAGAGCCGGGGCCTGCCAAACGTTTGGCTGCTGGGATGGTCTTTTGGTACCGAGCTTGCACTCAAATACGGGTTTAACCTCGATGTTTTGGGTGCCCTTCTGCTTTCGCCACCGCTGCACCGCACCAGCGACGACGAGTTGCGAAACTGGATTGGCAGAGGCAAGCGCGTTGTGGCGATTGTTCCTGAGTTTGATGATTACCTGCAGCCCGACGAGGCGAAGAGGCGGTTTGCGGTTTTGCCGGAGGCCGAAGTAGTCGCGGTGGCTGGTGCGAAGCACCTCTGGGTGGGAGAAACCGCAACCACTGCAGTGCTAAACGAGATAGTTTCGGTTGTGGCACCAGAGCTGGTACCGCTACCTACGGTTTACGAGGCTAAAGACTAAAGCGCGTTTTGGCGCGGAACCCAAACCTGGCGAATGATCAGAATGATCGAAGCGGCCACCGGGATGGCAACCAATGCGCCGATTACGCCCATGAGCGCTCCACCGGCGAGAGCGGCAACAACCACAACGGCACCGGGAACAGCGACCGCTTTGGTCATGATTCGCGGCGAGATAACGTATGCCTCAATCTGCATGTAGATGAGGTAGTAAATACCTGCGATAACGGCCGCCGTAGGGCTCGTGGTCAGTGCAACCACTGTGACTATGGCCGCGCCCGAAATGCTTCCTACGAGCGGAATAAGGGCCAGGCTGAAGGTGATGCTCGCCAGCACCAACGAGAACTTGATGCCAACGATAGACATCATGATGAAACCGAGGGTTGAGTTGATCAGCGCGATGCTCACCTGGCCCATTACGTAGCGACCAACCGAGTCGGCAATCTGCTCACCTAGTGCACCAAACTTTTCACGCTTCGAAGCCGGTGCTAGGTCGTAGATCCAAGACTTGAAGCGGGAGATGGAAGCGAGGAAGTAGATCGTTAGCGTGATGACGATTAGCGCGCCGAAGAAGCCATTGAACACAGTGATGCCAACCTGAACCACACCGCCGAGCAGAGTTGGCCAGTTGCTGCTGTTTTCAAGAAAAGTTGCCGCGCCATCGAGGGCATTAGAAATCGCACCACCGAATTGCGCATCGAGAGTGGTTACCAACTCCACAGATTTGATCGAACCAAGAAGATCCGGTGCATGCGTAATGAGTTTCGCAGCCTGTTCTGTCACAGCCGGAAGCAGAGACCAGATGATGAACGAGAGAAACACGGCCAAGATGGCAATCACGGTCAAGATGGCGACTGCGCGCTTGAACCTGAGTTTGCGTTCGAGCAGGTGCACCAGTGGGTCGAGACCGAGAGCGATAAAGATGGCCAAGGCCACGTAGGTGACTACGTTTGCCAGGGTTACAAATGCGTTGCCAAGTGCGATCGCCGCCAGCACGCCAAGACCGCCGAGCAGCCCGATTTGAAAACTGTTTGAAATTCTGATCTGACGCGGTTCCATTGGCTAGTTACCCCTATTCGCTTGCCATGTTCGACTGAGCCGTTTCGATAACCGCTCTCAAGTTCTCTAGGTAGTTGGCCAGGGCGTCGCGCTCGACAGCCAGCTTCGCCACACGGCGCTTCATGTTTTGCAGGTCGCGGGCAGCTTGAACCTTTGCTTCAGCAAGGATGCTTCGCGCCTCGGCTTCGGCGGCAACAAGAATGGCTTCGCCCTTTGCCCGTGCCTCGTCTTTGGTGCGCTTGTTTACCGACCTGGCAGCGCCCTCGAGCGTCTCGGCCTCGAGTCGCGCTGCATTGGCTCGCGTTCTGGCTTGCACCAGCATGGCGTTTGCCTCGTCTAGATACTTTTGGGTGAGCGAGACTGCCTCTTGGTGCTTTGCCAGATAATCTGCTTCGGCTTCGGCTCTGCGTGCGGTGATTTCAAGTTCTAGGTCGATTCGAGCCTGTTCGCTCAAAAGTCTCCATGCGGCGTCGGCATCAAGTTCTCGGTCTACCTCACGGCTGGCAATAAGTTTCTTTTCGGCTTGTTCGCGGTCGAACTTTGCACGGGCTGCATCGATCTCGCGTTTAGCAGTGGCACGCATTCGAGCCACTTCGGTGGCAATAGCGCCTCGGGTAGCGCCGGCTTCTTGAATGGCCGTATCGGTTCGTGCAGCCGCGGTGTCGCGGGCGGTGTTGATGAGTTCGTCGTAGTCGGCCTTTGCAGTGGCGTTGATGCGCTCGGCTCTGCGTTGCGCTTCGCCCACTAGCGAGTCGTAGTAACCCTTGGCTTCATTTCGAACCTCCGCGGTTTCGGCTTCGAGCTCTTTTAGCGCGCGAACACGCTCGGCTTCAGCATCGGCGATGATTCGATTGGCTTGGTCTTCTGCGGTGCTTAGAATCAGCGCAGCTCTGGCTCCCACGCTTGCATAAGAGGGGGCAGCCGTTTCAGCGAGTTGGGCTTCGAAACGCGAGGCGTTTTCGTTAGCCGCGCGCAGCTCGCTAACAAGTTGAGAGTTTTGGGTCGAAATTTGGAGCAGTTGGCGACGAAGATCGCGCAGCGCATCGTCGACCGCGTCGCGGTCGTAACCGCGCATAACGATCGAAAATTCAGCTTCTTCTGCTGCCAAGACGGTAACTCCTGTGCCTTCGGTAGACTTGGGTGATAGACCCAAGCCCTAAGTCTAGCCCGATTGGATAGCCGTGAAACTGATAGCAGCGATAGGACTTTTCGTTCTTTCGTTGGCATTCGCGGTCATCGGAGTTGCCGAGCGCACAGTTCTTGCGCCGCCTCCGAGCAAGGTTCTAGCGCTCGACTTTGAAGCCGGAAACCCTTACCTAGTCATTCCCAATGCAACCCTGGCTTCTTATTCGGGAGTTCCTTCGGTTCAGGTTTCGGGCAGCAAAAAGGCGTTCATCGCCGTGGGTCGAGAGGCCGACATCCGTGCCTGGATTGGTGAAGCCTCAAGCTCAGAAATCGATGTGAGCAAGGGATCAAAAAAGAGCCAACTCGAACTGAAATCAAACTTCGGCAACGAGTCTTATGCAAACCCGCGCCGCAGCGATCTTTGGCGCAGCGAAATCACCTCGGTTAAGTCGGCCGCCATCGATGTCAATCCGGCTGACGGGGGAGCAGCCCTGATTGCGTCTGACGGCTTTGGGCTCTCCCCAAATCACGTCGAAATCACCTGGCCGATTGTGCACGACCTCACGCAATCCAATGTTCTTCTAATCGCGTCGGTGGTTTTGTTGATCGCCGCGTTCCTAATGAACCTCTGGTACCTGCGGGGCAACACCCGACGCAAGGGGCCTCGACGCAAGCTTCCAAAGGCACCTCAGGGCCCTAGGGTTCGTCGCCACCGATCACAGTTGGTCTTGCCAACCAAGGGCAGGCGAGTGGCTAAAAAAGTCTCAACTGCCATCTCGGGCCTAATCGTTGTTTCTGTTTTGGCGGGTTGCTCGCCAGCCACACCGCAAGCCACACCAACGCCGACCGCAACCGGAGACGTGATTGTTGCCGACCCTCCCGTTGTTATTGAGAGTCAGCTGGCCAGAATTCTCAAGAATGTTGCGCAAGCCGCAGCCGCCGCCGACAGCGCTAAAGACAAGTCGCTTCTAGAGTCAAGATTTGCTGGCCCGGCTTTTGACATGCGTGCAGTGCACTACTACCTCATGTCGAAGTCGAGCAAAATCGAACAGCTTCCGGCCATTTCGTCAAAGCCGATCACCTGGTCGCTACCGGCGGCGACAGCCGCTTGGCCGCGCACCATAATGGCGGTTACCGACACACCCGGCACCGATTTGCCGCAGATGCTGGTGCTTCAACAGCAGAGCCCGCGATCTGATTACAAGGCCTATTTCTTCATGAATTTGGTTCCGGGAGCCAAGATCCCTTCGGTTCCGGTAACCGAGGTTGGCGCTATCCCGGTGGCTAGCGATTCGGTATATCTGAAGGTCTCGCCCAAAGATATTCCGGTTACCTACGGTGACGTTATCGACAAAGGTTCGTCGAGCCTCTCGGCTGGCAGTTACGACGTAACGGGTGACCGTTACTACCAAGATGTTTCTGCCTTGCAGAAAACTCAGGTTCAGAAACTAACCAACGCGACAATCAAGTTCAAACACACGTTGGGTAGCTCTAGCATCTTTGCGCTGGCCACCACCGACGGCGGTGCGCTCGTGGCTGTGTACATGAAAGACACCTACACAATCAAGCCGAAGAAGGCCGGATCGGGCGTTACCGTTTCGGGCAACGAAAAATTGATGCTCGGCGCTAACGGCTCGGTTAGGGGAGTGAGCAGCACCTACGGCAACATGATGCTGTTCTATGTTCCTTCAATCGCCGACACCAAACGGTCGATTCTGCTCGGAGTAACCCAGGGTCTCTTGAGAGTGCGTGGTTTGTAATGTCATTCACAGGCGGATACGACCTTTCAAAGCTCAAGCGCACCGAACCTGCGCCGTCAGCAACACCAGCGGGCAACCAGGTCGCTAAGTCGGTTGCGGTTGAGTCGCTGATCATCGAAGCCAACGAAGCCACGCTTCGCGACATCCTTGCCATCTCGGCCGAGGTGCCGGTAATCATCGAGTTTCACGCCGACTCGGTTCGCGTTTTAGACATCAGCGAAAAACTGCGCAGGGTTTGCGAATCGTTCGCGGGTGCATTCGTGCTAGTGAGGGTTGATGCTCAAATCGAACAGCGCTTGGGCCAGGCCTTTGCAATCAAGGGCGCACCAACTTTGGTTGCCATTATGAAAGGTCAGCCGGTTCCGCTGTTTGAAGGCGAACAAGACGAAGACGCCATTCGCAAGGTGGTTGAGCGCGTCATCGAGGTTGCCAAAGAAAATGGAGTCAACGGGGTAGCCGTTGTCGGAGACGGTACTGCGGCACAGGTTGAGCAGTTACCTCCGCTTCACCAAAAGGCGTTCGACGCAATCAATGCCGGCGACTTTGATCTGGCGATTGCCACTTACGAGCAGGCCATCAAAGAAAACCCGCGAGACGACCTTGCCGTGTCGGGTCTAGCGCAGGTGCGCCTGCTAAAGCGAACTATCGAGCCTTCTGCCGTCAACGACCAGGCAGAACCACCCAAGGATGTTGACGAGCTGCTGCTCTGGGCCGACTACCGCCTATCGACCGGAGATGTGGCAGGTGCTTTTGGTGCGCTGCTCGATGCCTTTGAGATCAACCGAGACGCGCGCGACCAAATTCGCAAACACCTAGTTGAACTCTTTGCCGTGGTCGAGCCCACGAATGCAGACCTGCTCGACGCTCGCAAGCGTCTGGCCACCCTGCTCTACTAACTATTTGGCGGGCTTGAACCAGACGGCACCTAGTGGTGGCACGCTTATTGAAGCCGAGTGAGGCTGACCGTGACTGCCCTCAAAGTTGGCGCTGATCTTGCCGAAGTTGCCAACTCCAGAGCCGCCGAATGCTTCGGCGTCGGTGTTCAAAACCTCTAGCCAATCGCCAGCCTTTGGCAAACCGATTCTGAATTCGTGGTGCGGTTGGCCTGAGAAGTTAACCACGCAGGCGAGCGGGTTGCCCTTCTTGTCGTAGCGCAAGAACGAGAGAGTATTTGCATCGGCGTTTCCGCCATCAATCCATACAAAACCGGCTGGGTCATGGTCTAGTTCCCACAGGGCTGGGGTTTCGGCGTAGATGCGGTTGAGCGTTGACACCAAAGATCTGAGAGCCTGGTGCGTTGGCTGTTCGAGAATCCACCAATCCAGCCCGCGCTCCTGATTCCACTCAGATGGCTGCCCAAATTCGCTGCCCATAAACAAGAGCTTTTTACCGGGATGACACCACATGTAGGTGAGGTAGGCGCGAACGTTAGCGAGCTGCTGCCAGCGGTCGCCCGGCATCTTGGCAAGAAGAGAACCCTTGCCGTGCACGACCTCATCGTGGCTGATCGGCAAGACAAACTTTTCGTTGTAGTTGTAGAGCATTGAGAAGGTGAGCTCACCGTGGTGGTGCTTACGGTACATCGGGTCTTTTTCGATGTACTTGAGGGTGTCGTTCATCCACCCCATGTTCCACTTGAACCCAAAACCTAGGCCGCCAAAGTCGGTTGGTGCCGAAACGCCACCCCAAGATGTCGACTCTTCGGCAATCATCATCACGCCAGGATTGCGACGGTAGGCCGTGGCATTGGTTTCTTGCATGAAACGAATAGCGTCGAGGTTCTCGCGGCCGCCGTTTTCGTTTGGCAACCATTCGCCATTTTCACGGGAGTAGTCGAGGTAAAGCATTGAGGCAACAGCGTCGACGCGTAAACCGTCGATGTGAAACTCTTCGAGCCAGTAGAGCGCGTTGGCAACCAAGAAGTTGCGCACTTCGGTGCGGCCGAAGTCGAAGATGTAAGTACCCCAGTCTGGGTGTTCACCGCGACGAGGGTCGGCGTGCTCGTAAAGCGGCTGGCCGTCGTAGCGGGCAAGGGCCCAGTCATCCTTGGGGAAGTGCGCTGGAACCCAGTCGAGTAGCACACCGATTCCGGCAGCGTGAAGTTTGTCAATCAGGTAGCGCAGGTCGTCTGGCGAGCCAAAACGCGAGGTCGGGGCGTAATAGCCGGTCACTTGGTAGCCCCAAGACGGCGCAAACGGGTGTTCGGCCAGCGGCATGAATTCCACGTGGGTAAACCCAGTTTCGAGGATGTACGGAATCAACTCGTCGGCCAATTCGCGGTAGTTCATCGCATGGCGCCACGAACCGGCGTGCAGCTCGTAGATGCTCATCGGTGAGCTAAGTGCATCTCGCTTGGAGCGGGCGTCAATCCATTTTTTGTCAGACCATTTGTAGTTTGACTCGGTGACGATTGATGCGGTGTCTGGCGGTACCTGGGTGGCACGAGCCATCGGGTCGATCTTCTTAATCCACGTGCCGGCCTTGGTGAGAATTTCGTATTTGTAAGCCGCGCCGGCCTCGATGCCTGGAATGAAAACTTCCCAAACCCCCGTAGACCCCATCACGCGCATCGCGTGAGCGATGCCACTCCAGTGGTTGAAATCTCCTACAACGCGAACCGCTTCGGCGTTGGGTGCCCACACCTTGAACGAAGTGCCCCGGCTCTTACCCATCGCACCGTCGAAGGTCATCACATGCGAGCCAAGAGCCCGCCAGAGTTCTTCGTGTCGGCCTTCGCCAATTAGGTGCAGGTCTAGCTCACCAATGGTTGGCAGGTGACGGTAAGGGTCGTCGGTGATCCACTCCTGGGTCGACCCATCGGCGGCGTAGGTTGCTTTGATGCGGTAGTCAGGCACTTTCTTAGAGGCCACGAAGCCATCCCAGATGCCGTTCCAAACGTGGTTTAGCTCAATCTGCGATGAATCGGCGAGCAGCACCTGAACGCTCTTTGCCATTGGCTTTAGAGTGCGAATGACCCAACCGCCTTCAACCGGGTGAACTCCGAGCGTCGAGTGTGGGTCGTGGTGGCTTCCGTTTGAAACTCTGTCGCGCTCGTACTCGCCAATTGCCGGAAGCGCGGTTGCAGTAGTTTTCTTGGCCGCCATGGTTACTTCTTTCCGGTGATGTGCAAAATGTGCGCAGGCTCGGCAAATGCATCGAGGCGCACGTAGTTGTCGCGGGCCCAGTGGAATTTCTGGTCGCTAATTAGGTCGTGAACTTCAAACACTGCATTGTCGGGTAGCCCGAGTTTCTCCATGTCAAGTCGTACGGTTGTTTCACGCACCGCGTGCGGATCGGTGTTGACCACAACGATCACGGTGTCGGTCTTGCCGGTTGGGCTGAGGTGCGCTGGTAGGTGCTTTGAGAAGACTAAGAAGGCACCATCATCGGAGTGGTGAAATTCGATGTTGCGTAGCTGCATAACAGCGGGATGCTCTCGGCGAATCTGGTTGAGTTTGGTGATGTATGGGGCAATCGACCGTCCAGAAGCTTCGGCTGCTTCCCAATCGCGAGGCTTGTACTGGTATTTCTCCGAATCGATGTGCTCTTCGGCGCCCGGGCGAGCCACAAACTCCACCAGCTCGTAACCTGCGTACATTCCCCAGAGCGGTGTTGCCATGGCGGCAATAGCCGCGCGAATCTTGTGGCCTGGGCGGCCTCCGTATTGCAGGTATTGGGTGAGAATGTCGGGCGTGCTAACCCAGAAGTTTGGCCTGAAGTAGGCAGCGGTTTCGCGGCTGAGCTCAAGCAGGTAAGTGCGCAGCTCTTCGGGAGTGTTTCGCCAGGTGTAATAGGTGTACGACTGTTGAAAGCCCACCTTGCCGAGGGTTTGCATCATCGCCGGGCGGGTAAATGCTTCGGCCAAGAAAATGATCTCCGGATGTTCCGCGTTGATTTCACCAATCAACCATTCCCAAAAGGCAACCGGCTTGGTGTGAGGGTTATCGACTCTAAAAATCTTTACGCCGCAGGCAATCCAGTGTTTTACGACTCGCAAAATCTCTTGATAGATGCCTTCTGGGTCGTTGTCGAAGTTCACCGGAAAGATGTCTTGGTACTTTTTTGGAGGATTCTCGGCGTAAGCAATGGTGCCGTCGGCGCGAGTAGTGAACCATTCCGGGTGCTCTTGAACCCACGGATGATCGGGGCTGGCCTGTACCGCGAGGTCCATGGCGATCTCGAGACCGAGTTCGTGAGCTGCCTTTACGAAGTTTCTAAAGTCCTTTTCGGTGCCCAGTTCTGGGTGAATAACGTCGTGCCCACCGGCAGGGCCTCCGATTGCCCAAGGCGAACCGGGGTCTTCAGTGCCTGCGTTGAGGGTGTTGTTTGGGCCCTTTCTAAAAGCCACACCGATTGGGTGCACCGGCGGCAGGTAGAGAACATCGAACCCCATGGCCGCGACACCCGGCAGCCGTTTGGTAGCGGTTTTGAACGAACCCGAAACCCAGGTTTTGGTCTTCTGGTTGAATTTTGCGCCTTCGCTTCTCGGAAAGAACTCATACCAAGCCGCAGCACCGGCAAGGGCTCGTTCACAGTTGATTACGTATTCATCGCTGAGAGTCACGAGACTTCTAACCGGATGGCTCTGTACGGCTTTTTTCACGACCGCGGTTTCAACGGCGGCGAATCTGGCTTTCGGCGAAACCGACGCATCGGCCAAAACCTCGGCTGCATCGCGCAAGTGAGTAGCGTTCGCCTTCGGGCGATCCTTTTCGCTAGCCGCACGGGTGAACAGCGCGACACCTTCGAGCATCATCAGCTCTTCATCCTGGTTGGCAGCCAGTTTCACTTCGGTGTTGTGGTGCCAGGTTTCGTAGTCGTCGGCGTATGCGCGAATCTGAAAACGCCAGTGACCGACCTCTTGAAGCACCGCGGATGCATGCCAGCTGTCGCTGCCCGGAGCACCGGGGGTCATCGGCAGCACCGAGTGCTTGCCAGTTGGCGAAGTTAGTAGAAGCTCAGTGGCGAGGGCATCGTGGCCTTCTCTAAAAACTACGGCAGAGAAGTGAACCAGCTCGCCGTCAAAGGCCTTGGCGTTCCATCGCCCGCCGTCGACAACGGGTTGAACATCCAGAATCGGAAATCGACCCACCGGATTGGTGTGGCGATGAGATATTTCGCTAGCCATAAAGCAAACTTAGCGGTTTTCGAAGCCAAAAACGGGTTGTTACCTAGTGATTACTTGGCGCGAAGCAGAAGCATCGAGGTTGCCGAGATCGTGATCTTCGAACCGGCCTTGGCAGATTTGAATGTCGTTGGCGGCAGTTCGCTTGCGCTGTCCCAAACAATCTCCCAATCGTGTTCCCATTCGGGCAGGGTTACTTCGATGTCGGTTTCGGTGCCGTGAATAATCAAAAGCGTTGTGTTCGTTGAGGTTTCGTCGCGGTTAATGTGTTTCGCCAGGCGCATCACGGTTCGTTGGCTGGCGTTGTTCCACTGTTCTTCGGTGAGAATCGCGCCATCTTGCGAGAACCACTTGATCATGTCGCTGCCGGGCAACGCTTCGTCGAAATTGCCGAAGTTTGGTTGGCGTAGCGAGCCATTTTCGCTGCGCAACTTGGTGAGGTGCGCAAACGTGGCTTTGAGGTTTTGCTGGTGCTCGGTGTGGTTCCAGTTGACCCACGAGAGGTTGCTGTCTTGGCAGTATGCGTTGTTATTGCCCAGCTGGGTTTTACCCACTTCATCGCCAGCAGTAACCATGGGGACACCGGCCGAGAGTAGCAGCGTGGCAAG
>CANFPR010000016.1 GCA_947448975.1 Micrococcales bacterium
CCGACAACATTGGTCTAGTTTACCGTTTGAGGTAGTCGGGAATCGGCGCTGCCTTTTCGGGGCGAGCGCTGTAGAAAGCGGCCAAGAAGGCAACCGGCGCTACCTCGACAAAGATCACTGCGGCCGCGAGCCAAGGGGTAACGCCGAAGGTTGCCAGGCGACCGGGGCCAATGCTGCCGCTGGCCACCCAGGTGACGATTGCAAATTCGACCGCGGCAACCAAACCAATGGCCAAACCGAGCGATAGTGCCGCACTGAGCGGTGAGGCAAAGTGAAAACGAATCTCAGCGGTGTGGCGGCGAATAAGGATGGTTGCCACCAGTGCAAGAGCCACCGGAACCACGATTGCAGTTAGCCCCAAGAAATTATCGCCAATCGGTAGTCCGCCAAAAATCGGCAGGGCTGGAATTGGGCCGAGTTCGGTGCCGAACGGAGAAACCGACGAGCCGGTGCCGATGGCAAAACCAACTCCGGTAAACCACGATGCACCAAAGACTATGAGGTTGGGTAGCAGTGCCAGCTGGCCGAGGGTCACCGCGATACCGCCGATGGCACTCACCTGCAAACCTTCGTAGAGACGCGTCACGGCAATCCAGTGGAAGCCCAAACTTACGCCGATCCAGAGCGCCGAAACTGCGAGCAACCCAACCACCACTGCTGTGCCAGCGCGAAGAGCCGGGCCAGAAACCGAGGCGAAGAACCATCCGGCGCGTTCGGTGCGCTTCTGCCACCATTGGCGCCACCAAAGGTTTTCAACCGCCGAAGCATCGCGACCAGCCTTAGAGAACAGGTTGGTAACCACAATAGAACCTACGTATAGCAGCGCCGGAAAAGCTGCTGCCTGGCTCGAATCTGGGTGCACCGTGGGGCTCGAGGCAATCGGGGTGAGCACCACCGAAGCGATTAGGTAGACGGCGAATGCGCCGAGCCATCCCGGCCAATATTCGGCTGCCCCTTCGAGTTTCTTGGCGGTGCGACGGCCAAAGAGGTAAACGCCAAACAAAAGTAGCAGTGGCGCAAAGGCAAAGTTGAATGCGGGGGTGGCAATGCCGGCGAGGGTTTGCTCGCCAACGTGAATGCCAACGCCGTGTGCGACAAACCAGAAATTGGTTACCGTTTGCAGCGAGAGAACCCACGGAATCTCGGGGTCGTTTTCAACCAACCACACCGTGGTGCCGAGGGCGATGAGTATTACGAAGGTGAGCGAAACGACAAAGAGCGCATCCAAAGCACCAACCAGGAGGGTTAGCCTCCGAGTGGTACCCGATGCGCTCTTCGCCACAGCTGTTTAGAGAGCCTGGTAAACCTCGCGCATAAGCGCTGCGGTTTCGCTTGGGGTTTTGCCAACCTTTACGCCAACGGCTTCGAAGGCTTCTTTCTTGGCCTGCGCGGTTCCGGCTGAGCCAGAAACAATCGCACCGGCGTGGCCCATGGTCTTGCCCTCTGGGGCGGTGAAGCCCGCAACGTAGGCAACCACTGGCTTGGTTACGTGGTCTTTGATGTAGGCAGCGGCGCGCTCTTCGGCGTCGCCTCCGATTTCACCAATCAACACGATTGCCTTGGTTTCTGGGTCGGCTTCGAAAGCGGCTAGCGCATCGATGTGGGTGGTGCCGATGATCGGGTCGCCGCCAATACCGATAGCGGTCGAGATTCCGATGTCGCGCAGTTCATACATCATTTGGTAGGTCAGGGTTCCCGACTTCGAAACCAAGCCGATTGGGCCAGGGCCGCTGATTGTTGCCGGAATGATGCCGGCGTTTGAACGACCCGGGGTGATGATGCCAGGGCAGTTAGGGCCGATGATGCGAGTCTTGTTGCCCTTCTCACCTGCGTATGCCCAGAACGCTGCAGCGTCGTGAACCGGAATGCCCTCGGTGATTACCACTGCGAGTGGAATCTCGGCGTCGATTGCCTCAACCACTGCGGCCTTCGAAAAGGCTGGAGGTACGAAGAGCACCGATACGTTTGCTCCGGTGGCTGCCATAGCCTCGGCCACGGTGCCAAAAACAGGCAGGCTGTGACCATCGATTTCAACGGTTTCGCCGGCCTTGCGCGGGTTTACTCCGCCAACAACGTTCGATCCGCCGGCGAGCATGCGCGTGGTGTGCTTCATGCCCTCGCTGCCGGTCATACCCTGAACGATGATTCGCGAGTTTTCATCTAGAAAAATAGCCATGATTTAGTGATCCTTCTCGCTTACTTGTTTGCCAACTCGGCGGCCTTGTCGGCAGCTTCATCCATGGTTTGCGCCACTGTAACCAGCGGGTGTGCATACTCGGCGAGGATGCGGCGGCCTTCGGCCACGTTGTTGCCGTCGAGGCGAACCACGATTGGCTTAGATGCGGTTGTACCCAACTTGGTGAGTGCACCGACGATGCCGTTTGCTACGGCGTCGCAGGCGGTGATGCCACCGAATACGTTTACGAACACGCTCTTTACCTGCTCGTCGCCGAGAATAACGTCGAGACCGTTAGCCATTACCTCCGATGAGGCACCGCCGCCGAGGTCGAGGAAGTTAGCTGGCTTGACGCCGCCGTGACGCTCACCGGCGTAGGCAACTACGTCGAGGGTCGACATGGTTAGACCTGCACCGTTGCCGATAACGCCAACCTGGCCGTCGAGCTTCACGTAGTTGAGGTTCCACGCCTTAGCTTTTGCCTCTAGCGGGTCTAGAACGTCGCGTTCCATTTCTTCGCGGCTGTGACGGAACTCGGCGTTTTCGTCGAGCGAAACCTTGCCGTCGAGTGCAACGATGTCGCCGTCTTTGGTTAGAACCAGTGGGTTTACTTCAACCAAAGTGGCGTCTTCTTTTACGAAAACTTCGTAGAGCTTGACGATTACCGGGGCAACCTTGTCGGCTAGTTCGGCTGGAAAGTGGCCGGCTAGGGCGATTTCGCGAGCCTTGGCTAGGTCGATGCCAGTGAGGGCGTTGATTGCGATCTTGGCAAGAGCATCTGGGCGCTCTTCGGCTAGTTGCTCAATCTCCATGCCACCTTCAACGCTGCACAGCGAAAGAAAGGTGCGGTTTGCCCGGTCGAGCAGAACCGAGAAGTAGTATTCCTGGTCGATGGCTGCACCCTGCGCGATCATTACGCGCTTTACCGGGTGGCCCTTGATGGTGAGCTTGAGAATGTTCTCGGCGTGCTCACGAGCTTCGGCTGGAGTTTTGGCAACCTTTACGCCGCCGGCTTTGCCGCGGCCTCCGGCTTTAACCTGTGCCTTGACAACTACAACTCCACCAATTTTGGCGGCTGCAGCTTCGGCTTCTTCAGGGGTGTCGGCGATTAGTCCTTGTAGAACCGGTACGCCATAAGACTCGAAAAGGTCGCGAGCCTGATACTCAAATAGATCCACTGTGATTTTCCATTCGGCTTTTTGTGCGATTGCACCTGTATAAGTTTAGAGCTTTGTAATGGGGGCAACTTTGACCAACAGGCGCTTCACGCCGTTGCTGCCGAAGTTTATTTCGGCGGTCTGCTTCGAACCCTCGCCCTGAGTTGAAACCACTTTGCCTTTGCCAAATGCGTCGTGCGTAACCATGTCGCCGGCAACCAGTTGCAGGCCCTCGTTGTTGCGCACCGTGGTGATAGCGCCGGCCCACTCGGTTTTGGGTTTCTCAACGCTTCTAAAACCGGTGGTTTCGGCAATCGAGGCGGAGTAGGCGCGCGGCACTCCCCCGCGACCAGCACCCGATTCGCGCCATTCCACGAGGTGAGTTGGTATTTCTTGCAAATAGCGAGACGGCGTGGATGCTTCGCTCTCGCCGTAGAGCGAACGACTCAACGCGAGGCTGAGATAGAGGCGCTCTTTGGCTCTGGTGATGCCCACGTAGAAGAGTCTTCGCTCTTCGGCCATGCCACCGGCAACGGTGAACGACATTCGGTGCGGCAACAAACCCTCTTCAAGGCCGGCCAAGAACACGATTGGGTACTCGAGACCTTTGGCGGTGTGAAGGGTCATCAGCGAGACCGTGCCCGATTCGTCGTCGAGGTCGTCGGCGGCCGCCACTAGAGCCACCTCGTTTAAGAAGTCTGGCAAACGACCCTCGGGGTTATTGCGCTGGAATTCTTTGGCCACCGAAACGAGTTCTTCGAGGTTCTCAACACGAGCCTCGTCTTGAGGGTCGCGGCTGGCGCGCAACGCATCGAGGTAGCCGCTGCGGTTGAGCACGTTCTTGAGCACCATGTCGACCGGCTCGGTTTCGATTGTGGCCGAGATCTCGTTTAGCAGCTCGGCAAGTTGCCGAATCGAGCCGGTGATCTTTGGGCCAAAACCCATTTCGTCAACATAATCGAGCGCTTGACGCACCGAGATGCCGTTGCGCTCGGCGAAACTTGCCAGCTGGGTTTCGGTTGCGTCGCCGATGCCGCGTTTGGGCACGTTCAGAATTCTTCTCGTGGCCAGATCGTCGCGAGCATTGGCGATGGCAACGAGGTAGCCGAAGGCATCCTTGATTTCTTGGCGTTCATAGAACTTGGTGCCACCCACTACGCGATACGGAACACCGGCGCGAATAAAAATTTCTTCGAGTGCACGGGTTTGCGCGTTGGTTCGGTAGAACACCGCCACGTCGCCGTAGTTGCGACCTTCGCGGTGAGCCTGGTTGATCTCGTCGGCGATGAACTGCGCTTCGTCGTGTGCCGAGTAGCCGGTGTAGCCCGTGAGCTTGTCGCCAGCGCCGCTGTCGGTAAAGAGGTTCTTGTTTGGGCGGTCGAAGTTGTGCGAAATAACCGCGTTAGCTGCGTCGAGAATGTGCTGGGTAGAGCGGTAGTTCTGCTCGAGCAAGATGGTTTTTGCACCAGGAAAGTCTTTTTCGAACTCGGTGATGTTTCGAATGTCAGCGCCGCGAAACGCATAGATCGATTGGTCGCTGTCGCCCACCACGGTGAGGCTGGCCGGTGGCAGCATTTCGCCGGTGCGTTGATTGACCTCGACAAACTCAGCGGGAACCGGTTTGGTGAACTCGCGAATGAGCGCGTACTGCGCGTGGTTGGTGTCTTGATATTCGTCAACCAGAATGTGCCGAAACTTGCGTTGGTATTGAGCGGCCACCTCAGGAAAGTTGCGAAACAAAAACACGGTTTCAGAAATGAGGTCGTCGAAGTCGAAGGCGTTGTTGCGTTTGAGTTCGCGCTGGTAGCGAGCGAAAATCTCGGCAATCATTCGCGCGGCCGGATCGGCTGCGTCGGCATTGCGCAAGAAATCTTCGGCGTCTTGAAGCTCGTTCTTGGCGTTCGAGATAACCGAAGACACCAAGGCTGGCGACAGCTTGTGAATGTCGGCTCCGGTTTCTTTGATCAGTCGCTTGAGAAGCGCACGGCTGTCGCCCGAGTCGTAAATGGTGAAGTTTGGGTCGTGCCCTAGACGTTCGGCTTCGCGGCGAAGAATCATTACGCAGGCCGAGTGAAAGGTCTTGAGCCACATTCCGTTGGCATCTTCGCCAAGCAGGTGGCGCACACGTTCGCGCATTTCGCCGGCCGCTTTGTTAGTGAATGTGATCGAAAGAATCTGGCTAGGCCACGCCTCTTTGGTGGCCAGCAAGTGCGCGATTCGGTGAGTTAGAACCTTGGTTTTACCCGAGCCTGCCCCAGCCACAATCAAAAGCGCTGGCCCACGATAAACCACCGCGGCACGCTGCTGCGGGTTTAGTCCGTCGAGCAGCGAATCGGTGCTAGCAGATGGGGTTGAGAAGAGATCTAACTGGGTCATGACTAGGCAAGTTTAGGCGCGACCGGCGACATAGCCGAGCAAAAGGTCGGGGTGGTCGGCAAAGATTCCGTCGGCGTCGGTGTCGATGAAGTGCTGCAGGTACTCCTCAACCGAGTAGAGCGCTTGCTCCACGCGAACAGTCCAGGTGTAAACGGTGAAACCGAGGGCGTGCGCACGCTGCACCAATCCAGTTGGCGAGCCAAAGTCGGCACTCGAAAACGCAGGCTTCTGCCCGAGTAGCAGGTCGATGTCGAAGCTGACGCCGTGCACCTTGCCAACCAGGTCAGCCAAAAACTCATCGCTCACGTAACGCGTTTTGCCCGGCAGGTGGTCGCGATCAACTAAAAACACGTACTGGCCGATTTCGCCGAGTTTGGCTCTGGCGCGAGTAAGAACATCCAAGTTAAAAGACTCAAAGATCAACTGGATGCCACGCTCTTGCCAATTGCTGGCGGCAACCGCTTGGGCCATGAGGTCGAGTAGCGGCACACCTAAACCTTCGAAGTAGGCACCGTGTTTGATTTCTAGAATCACCGCACGATTGTTGAGAAACGGGGCGGCTAGCAACTCGGCAAGGGTTGGAACCTCGAACTGCCCGTCGAACGCGGCCGAACCTGGGCGCCACTCGGGTAGACGCTCAACGGCACGAAGTTGCTTTATTTCGGCCATGGTGAAATCTTCGGTGAACCAGTCTTGAACCGAGAGTCCGTCGAGATAACCAGCACGTTTTAGGTGCGCAAACTCTGGCCGAGAGGCCACATCGGTGGTGCCAGAGAGGGCGTTTTCGTGGCGCAACACCAGCACGTGATCTTTGGTTGGCACGATGTCACATTCGATAGCCACGACACCTTGGTCGTAGGCAAGCTTGAAAGCCTCCATGGTGTTCTCGGGGCGATAGGCGCAGGCGCCGCGATGGCCGAAGACTAAAGGTTTCACGCTCATGAAATTAGCCGTGCGAAGTTAACGCTCGGTTACTCCCACTCGATGGTGCCAGGTGGCTTCGAGGTGACGTCGAGCACCACTCGGTTTACGCCTTCAACTTCGTTGGTGATGCGATTCGAAATCTTGGCAAGCAGCTCATAAGGAACACGTGTCCAGTCGGCGGTCATTGCGTCTTCGCTCGAAACCGGGCGAAGCACAATCGGGTGGCCGTAGGTGCGGCCATCGCCCTGAACGCCAACCGAGCGAACATCGGCAAGAAGCACAACCGGGCACTGCCAGATTTCGCCGTCGAGGCCGGCGTTAGTTAGTTCGTGACGAACAATGGCGTCTACCTTGCGAAGAAGGTCGAGGCGCTCTTTGTTCACTTCGCCAACGATGCGAATGCCGAGTCCTGGGCCTGGGAATGGTTGACGCTGAACGATTTCATGCGGTAATCCGAGTTCGGCACCAATGGCGCGAACCTCGTCTTTGAACAGCGCGCGAAGTGGCTCGACCAGCTCAAACTGTAGGTCGTCTGGCAAACCGCCAACGTTGTGGTGGCTCTTGATGCCGGCGGTAACCCCGCCACCCGACTCAACCACGTCTGGGTAGAGAGTGCCCTGAACCAAGAAGCGAATCGGGCGGTTGTCGGCCTTCGATTCTTCGATCAACGCAGCCTGCGCCTCTTCGAAGGTGCGAATAAACTCACGACCGATGATCTTGCGCTTGGTTTCTGGGTCGCTGACGCCGGCGAGAGCATCCAAGAATTTTTGCTCAGCATCGACAACAACCAAACGGATGCCCGTGGCAGCCACATAGTCACGCTCAACCTGCTCGGCCTCACCTTGACGAAGCAAACCGTGGTTTACGAACACGCAAACCAACTGATCGCCAACAGCCTTGTGAACCAGCGCCGCGGCAACAGCCGAGTCGACTCCGCCCGATAGACCACAGATAACGCGGTCGGTGCCGACCTGCGCGCGAATCTGTTCGACCTGCTCGGCAATAACGTTGCCCGAGTTCCAGGTTGGTGCAATGCCGGCGGCGTTGTGCAAGAAGTTTTCGAGCACCTTCTGCCCAAACTGCGAGTGCTTCACCTCTGGGTGCCACTGCACGCCATAAATCTTGCGCTGAGAGTTGGCGAACGCCGCCACCGGAGTGATGTCGGTAGAAGCCAACACCTCGAAACCTTCTGGAGCCTGCATCACCTGGTCGCCGTGGCTCATCCAGCAAATCTGCTCGGCTGGCTGGCCTTCGAGAATCTCGCCAGCATCGCTCACGCGAAGTTCGGTTGCGCCATACTCTTTGATGCCAGAGCGGTCGACTCGACCACCCAGCAGGTTTGCAAGGGTTTGAAAGCCGTAGCAAATGCCGAGAACCGGCACGCCGAGCTCGAGAATCTGCGGGTCAAGTTGAGGAGAGCCATCCTCGTAAACAGACGAAGGGCCACCGCTAAGGATGATGGCGGCCGGGTTCTTGGCTCGCACCTGTTCGGCGGTCACATTGTGATGAACGATTTCGCTGTAGACGCCGGCTTCACGAACGCGGCGGGCAATCAACTGGGCGTATTGCGCACCAAAGTCGACAACTAGAACGGGCTGGTTAATTGGTTTCTCCCTTGGCTAGGCGACCGAAGTGACGCTCGGTAAAGAATGACAAGAATGGCACTACGCCACCGGCGGCCATCACCAAGAAACGCACGAAGGCCCATCTGGTTTCTGTCCAAACTCTGAAGCAGGTGTAGAGGTAGAAAACGTAAAGCCAACCGTGCACGATCAGCGAGATAGAGGTGAGGTCGATACCCGAAACCGGAAGACCAACCTTGAAACCATCGGCGTCGGTGGTGAAGTTTTCGAGGGTTAGAAAACCGTTTGGCCCGAGCGCCCAAAGTTCCTGGTTGGTCACTAGGCGAATCACGTAAAGCGTGGTGATGGTGAGCAGAAAAATGCCCGTGGCAATCGACGCGATGCGAAACAACTTAAGCGTGTTCGCGGATGCTGGGGTGGTTTTGGTTTCGGGCATGGCTTTAGTTTAAGCCACCGAGGCATGCTCCGGGATTCGACCAAGGTAACGTGAGGGCCGTCAAGGGCTCCGCTTGTTCGCCCACGTGGCAGGAACAAATTTTGATCTTTCGGTTGAACACGTCGTTTTAGAGCTTTGGTGAACCACAATCGGTTCTGCAGATATGCGACATTTCTGCACTTAGTTTTTGAGGGAAATGGAAGGGGCTCTTTGTGCCGATACTTCCTGTCTCACTTCTCCAAATACTGTGGGTCCATTTCTATAAACCGAATTTGCCGGACTAAATTTTCCTGATCCAACCCGAGTCCTACAAGCTTTGCAAATGCCTCTTCGTAGATTCGATACTGCTCATCCAAAACGCTCACGCTTGTGGCAGCCTGAACCAACCCCCAAACAGTCGTTTACGAAAGCCTGACTCAAACACGCAAACGATAGGCTAAAGCCACTTACCGATAGGAGAAGCCTTGTCTACTCAACTTGAATTTCAACTTGCGGCATGGGCCGAACAGTTAAAACAACGTCAAGAACTGAACGATTCTCTGTCAACTCCTCGACAGCTTGACCACTTCTTCACATTCGAAGACAAAAAGTCCGCTGACCAGGCCGCAATCACTCTTAGCCAGAGAAACTTTGAAGTCTCCGTCTCGAAAAAAGGAATATTCAAAGCCGAACTATCAGCAACTCACGTTTCAGACCTTCAAGACGAAACGGTGAAACCACTGATCACACAGATGGTCGCGATCGCCGAACAACACTCGGCAGAATACGACGGCTTCGGCGCAGCGGTTGAAAGTTAGTTATCAAGTAAGCGCTTCTACTACAGTCACGGATCTGGTTGAAGCACCGTGCGTCACTATCTCATTTACCTCAGCGCTGCAGTCATTTAAGTACACGGTGGCTAAGTGCGTAGCGCTTGAGATGAATTTGTCGAAACCTGAGATTCTCGTTACCGATGAGAGCGTTAGGATTCTCAAATCCGTAGACAATTTGAGTTCAGCAAATTCTAAAATTCTTGCTCCGCCCACTTCCAAGTGCCTCAGTTTCACAAATCGAGAAAAATCAAGCTTCTGATCACCGATGCGGGGAAGTCTCAAAGTCTTTATACGGTCGGGTAATCGGACCAAGATTTCTTGAGTCACTGCGCCGAGGAACACGTAATCGAGCTGGCTTAGGTTGTGCAACCCTCTTGCTTTCCTAATGTTTCTTTCCAGGCCCAGCAAGCGAAGTTTTTTTGTCTTGTCAAAATTTATTGGCTTCAGGATGGGTGACGAGGAAAAGAAACTTCTTAAGAACTTCTTTTTTTCCAGGAGTGTCAAATCTAGGGCATACCCTGTTCTTATTGACAAAGATCGAAGAAATGGACTTGCATTAAGGACTCGCTCGAGTTCTGCCTGAACCCCCTCATCACTCAAATCAACTTTGTACTTAATCCGCCCAGAATTAATAAGAAAATCACTGCGCCAGGGTAGGTAAGTTAAGCCAAACCCCAGCGAGCTCAGAACAAAGAGAATGTAATTTGGGATTCGACGCTTGAACCAAAAATGGATCCGCAGATTGGAGAACTCGAAGCCCCAGCCGCGGATGAGATCGTCAATGCCTACTTCGTACGGCATTGATCGCGTTCCATAGTTCCTTGTTACCATACCTTTTTTGAATCCCGCCCATTGCATCAATCAACTCCTGCTCAAAAACTCTGCGATCGAGGGTCGATTTACCGGGCATGGGTTCAAAACTGAAGTGTTCGATTTTATGTCCTTTCCACCTAGGGTCCCTTGCATGCTCAGCCATGCGTCTAGCAACATCTTTAGTCTGACCGATGTAGGTTTTTCCCTTGACTACGAATCTATAAACGCCTGCACCGGTTGCTTGAGCCCTATCTGTTACAGAAAGAGCCTTGCTTACTTTTGTCGCTGCTCTAGTTGCGGAAACCGCTAACTTAGCAAGCTTAAGAATTCTGCTCCCTGCGCTTACAGCTTTCGCAATCCAAGCGATTTGTTGTAGTCCGGGTATTGGCAGGAAGCTTGCCACGGTGAGTGCAAGGTCTAGTGTGTCTCCCCAGCCCCAGTTTCCGTCGAAATCTGTTTTGTTGATTGGGTCGTTTGGGTAGGTGTAGGGGGTTTCGTTTCCGCCAGTGATCGGGTCTGGGCTTGTGAATTGGTTGGTTACCGGGTTATAGACTCGTGCACCCATCAAGATCAGTCCTTGACTGGTTGTTGCACGTTCATACTGTCCGTATGCGTCGTATGTGACTAGCTTTCCTGTAGAGGCACTGTCACGGTTACCGTATTCATCGAAACTAACCCAACTATCTGTTGTTGCAGTGTCTAAGTTGATGCGGGTGACTGTGTTGCCTCGTAGATCGTTCACGTCAAGACTTACCGTTTTCACACCGTTATCAACATGCACGGTACCGTTCAGGCCTGTGCCAAGAGAGTTGACGTAAAAGTCTGTGACGCCTGCATTGTTGCTGCTCCATGCCGGGTTATCTGAACTGGCTGTGTAATGTTTCGTGAGCACACTGCCACCAGTAGTTTCGGTAACCCTCCTACCTACAGCATCAAACCCGTAAACAGTAGAAACACCACTTTGAGTGATCGACGCAACCTGATCAGTGACTTTATAACTCAACCCGATCACACCAACACTGTTAGGTGAATGCGCGGCAGGTATAGAAGTATTA
>CANFPR010000017.1 GCA_947448975.1 Micrococcales bacterium
AGCTGGTCGTCGATCTGCACCTCTGGTGAGAGGGTGTCGGCGGCAGGCCCGAGATTACCGGCTGTGTCGGCTAGCGAATTGGCCTTTAGCGAGATAGACGCCTTGACGCCATCGGCGCAATCGGTAACCCACATTGAATAGCTGGTGCCAGAGCCGGTGAGTTTGGTGATTTTGCACCCGGTGCCGGCAATAACCCAGTCACTGCCAGCCGAATCCATGCCGGTAACACTCTCAGACATCGTGAGTTCGTAGACGATGAGGTCGTTGCGCGATGTGGTGCCTTTGAGGATCGATGAAACCGTTGGTATCACGCGGTCGACAGTTACTGCGCTAGAGGTCACAGCAGCGGTTGGGCCGGTGTTAGCGGCAGGGTCGCTGGCGATGTTGGCCTTTAGCGTGATTGCCGCAGTGGAGGTGGCGGCGCATCCGGTTACGTTCACCGTGTAGGTGGTCGCGCTGCCCGTAACCGTACCGATTACGCAAGAAGTGCCGCTCACGGTAAACGAAGATGCCGAAATGCCCGTTACCGATTCATCCGAGGTGACCGCAAAGGCGAGGGTGGCCGCGTTGTTCGGCGTAACCGGCGGGGTGATAGTGAATACCGGTTTCTTGCGATCGAATGTGAGTGTGCTCGATGTGGCTACCGAGACCGGGCCCGTGGTCGCACCGAAAACACCGTCGCTGGCGAGGTTGAGCAGTACCGTGCCGTCGGAACAGTTGCCGACAGTAACCGTGTAGCTCGCGGCCGCGCCAGTGATCGAGTTGACCGTGCAGCCAGATGCTGTACCCGCAAAGGTGAGGTCGGTGGCGTCGAGACCTTGAACGCTCTGGCTGAAAGCAAGTGTAAAGGTCGCGGATGTCGCGTTGCTGATGCTCGCGCTCGGCGCAAAGGTGCTTACCGTTGGTGCGAAGTTGTAGGTGATTACAACCTGGCCGTTGCCGGCGCGCACGCCCTGGGAGTGCGAGATGGTCGAGGTGTTAGCGATGCTGGCGTAGGAAGAACCACCACCGCCACCTCCGCCATCGAGTCCAGAAGGAATACCGTCGCCTCCTCCGCCGCCACCACCGAAGTAACCTCCACCGCCACCTCCGCCTCCGGCGGTCGAACCGTTTCCGCCGGCTCCACCGTTTACCGAGGTGCCAGCTGTACCGTTGCTAGCCGAATACCCGGCACCACCCGAACCTCCGGCAAGCTGCGTTGCTCCACCGCCTGGGCTTCCTTGCCCGGCCGAACCCGCACCCGCGATGGTCGAACCGCCGGCGCCACCGGTGCCTCCGACCCAGCCACCGGTTCCGCCGCCACCGCCCGCTATAACTAGTCGGTCGGTGGTGAGAGTTGAGCTGCGAAGGTCGCTAGCGCCGCCGCCCGAACCCTCGTCTCCGTGCCCAGTGCCGGCCGCGCCGCCGCCGTTGAAGCCGCCGGTTAGCCCCGAACCGGTTTTACCCTGCCCGCCAACGTAAACGTAGAGCGTGGTTGGAATCGTGGTGAACTGCCCCGAGATTTTGCCGCCGAGGCCACCCGAGCGACCACCTTGGGCTCCATAAACGTCGAACCACATGGTGCGCACGTTCGCTGGGATGCTCCACTGGTAGTAGTCACCGGTGTATTCGAAGGTCATGGTGCAAGAACCGTTGCTGCACGATGGGGTTGGGTTGACGCTCACGGCTTGAGCGGGTGAGGCCACCAAAACTGCTGAGATGGTGGCGAGAGATGCGAATGCTGCGAGCATGCCTCGCAGGCGCGTTGCTGGTTTGCGATGTTTCATGCAGGAAATGTAAAACTCCCGCCAAATTGTTGACGGGAGTTTTCCACAGGCCCTGCGGCCTAGAAGTTATTCACAGATTGCCTGCGGCACTAGCCAAGACGAGCTCGCAGGTTCTCGGCAAGGGTTGCCATGAACTCGTCGGTGCTCTGGTAAGCCTGACCGTTGCCAACCAAAAGCGCGAGGTCTTTGGTCATGTGACCCGACTCGACGGTCTTGATGATTACGTCTTCGAGAGTTTCGGCAAAGCGAGCAACCTCTGGGGTTCCGTCTAGCTTGGCGCGGTGCATTAGCGCGCGAGTCCAGGCGTAGATCGAAGCGATCGGGTTGGTCGAAGTCTTCTTGCCTGCCTGCCAGTCGCGGTAGTGGCGGGTAACGGTGCCGTGCGCAGCCTCGGCGAGCGCGGTCGCACCATCTGGGGTGGTCAAAACCGAGGTCATTAGACCGAGCGAGCCAAAGCCCTGAGCCACGGTGTCAGACTGCACGTCGCCGTCGTAGTTCTTACAGGCCCAGACATAGCCACCCTCCCACTTGAGAGCTGCGGCGACCATGTCGTCGATCAGGCGGTGCTCGTAGGTAAGGCCGGCAGCCTTGAACTTGTCGGCGTATTCGGCGTCAAAAACCTCTTGGAAGGCATCCTTGAAAGCACCGTCGTAGGCCTTGAGAATCGTGTTCTTGGTCGACAGGTAAACCGGGAAGTTGCGGGCCAAACCGTAGTTGAACGAGGCACGGGCAAAGTCACGGATGCTGTCCATGTAGTTGTACATACCCATCGCAACTCCGCCGTGCTCAGGGTAGTCGGCCACGGTCATGGTAACTGGCTCGCCCTCTTCTGGGGTCCAGGTCATGGTGACACGACCCTTGCCAGGAACCTTGAAGTCGGTTGCCTTGTACTGGTCGCCGTGTGCGTGACGGCCGATAACGATCGGCTTGGTCCAGCCTGGCACCAAGCGAGGCACGTTAGAGATGATGATCGGCTCGCGGAAAACAACGCCGTCGAGGATGTTTCGAATGGTGCCGTTTGGCGACTTCCACATCTTCTTCAGTCCGAACTCGGTAACGCGAGCCTCGTCTGGGGTGATGGTGGCGCACTTGACGCCAACGCCGTGCTTCTTGATGGCGTGGGCAGCATCGATGGTTACCTGGTCGTCGGTGGCATCGCGGTGCTCAATCGATAGGTCGTAGTACTCGAGGTCAACCTCTAGAAAAGGCAAAATGAGTGAGTCTTTGATGTTTTGCCAGATGATGCGAGTCATCTCGTCGCCGTCGAGCTCGACAACCTTGCCAACAACCTTGATTTTCGACACTTTGGTATCCATTCGTTACTAGGAATTGGGTGGGAACGCCACCTTCGCCTTAAGCCTATCGTTTCTAAACACCTAGACTTTTGGTTATGACACTCAGCCACCTTCGCCGTATTTTTGCCACCGTTGCAGCCGTTGCCCTACTAATAACCGGAGCATCGATCAGCCCGGCCGCGGCAGGCACTTCGGTGACTCCGGCACCCAACAAGGTGGTCAACGAGAGCACCGTCGGAATTCAGATGTTCATGTACCCGTGGACCTTCATTGGCAATGAGTGCACCAAGGTTCTTGGCCCCTCGGGTGTCGACTGGGTGCAGATCTCACCTCCGCAAGAGAGCATCCGTGGCGAGCAGTGGTGGGTTCATTACCAGCCAGTTAGCTACAAGCTAGATTCCAGCCTCGGTAGCCGCGCAGAGTTTGCTGCCATGGTTTCGGCTTGCAACAAGGCCGGCGTCATGATCATCGCCGATGCGGTTATCAACCACATGGCCAACTCCAACGGCATTGGTTTTGCCGGCACCGAATTTTCTAAATACGACTACCCCGGCCTCTTTGGCGAAAACGACTTTCACGGCACCATGTCGATGGACGAGCCTCGCTACTGCGACAGCAACATTGAAAACTACGACGACACCTGGGAAACCACCTCGTGCATGCTCGGCGGGCTACCCGACCTTGCCACCGAAAAGGAATCGGTGCGAACCAAGATTGCCGCGTACCTAAACGACATGATTAGCCTCGGCGTTGCCGGTTTCCGCGTGGATGCAGCGAAGCACATTGGTGCGGTAGACCTCAAGGCAATCGTCGACAAGCTCACTCCGGTAAACGGACGCCAGCCGATCATCATGTCTGAGGTAATCGGAAGTGGCGGCACCAACGTGCCGTTTACCGAGTTTGGTTATGCCTGGGCTTGGGACATGCCGAACATGCTTCAGAGTTCGCTTCAGCAACAGGGCCTCAGAATGGGCACCAGCGACTCTTGGACCATCGGCTTCAATGGCAGCGCCAAGACCATCACCATGGTTGGCAACCACGACACCGAACACCACGGCCCAACCTCAATCGCTTACTGGGAGGGCAAAAAGTTTCAGTTAGCGCACATCTTTATGCTGGCCACCAAGTTTGGTATTCCGGAGCTCTACACCGGTTACTCGTTTGCCGATGAGAACAACGGCCCAAACCTCGACCCGAACACCGGCAAGGTTATGACCGCCAAGTGCCCGAGGGTAACCACTACTCCGAGCACGATTGTGACCGACGGTGTTTACACCTGTGTTCAACGCTGGAGCGCGATTCAGGGCATGATTGCCTGGCGCGACGCCGCAGGCACCAGCAAGCAGACTCGTAGCTATTACACGAAGTACGCAGTGGGCAAGATCTTGCAGTTCAACCGCGGCAGCAACTTTATTGCCATGAACCCAACGGGCGTGAGCCAGAAGGCCTCCATCAAAACCTTCTTGCCAGCCGGTAGTTACTGCGACGTAATCAGCGGTGGTAAGACTGCCAAGAAGACAACTAAGACCTGCGTGGGCGCCAAGGTGGTTGTCGACAAACTCGGCAAGATTTTGGTTACCGTGCCTGCTTATGGCGCAATCGCGTTCGGTGCCTTCACCAAGCTGAACTAGCGTAACGACCTCTATCGAGGAGAAACGAGCGTTACTGCTGTTTCTAGTTCAGCCTTGGAGCTGGTTTTAGACCAGGCTGTCGCGCCATGCCTTGTGCATCTTCGAGAACTTACCCGTACCGGCGATGAGCTTGGCAGGTGAGTCATCCTCGATGATTCGACCGTGCTCCATTACCAAGACTCGATCGGCAATCGACACCGTCGAGAGTCGGTGAGCAATGATGATCGCGGTGCGGTCGGCAAGCAGAGTCTTTAGACCGTGCTGCACCAAACGCTCGCTCGGAATATCGAGCGACGCAGTTGCCTCGTCGAGAATGAGCACAGCCGGGTCGGCGATAAATGCACGCGCAAACGAAATCAGCTGACGTTGGCCAGCGCTTACGCGGCCACCGCGCTTGTTGACATCGGTGTCGTAGCCATCGGGCAGCGCCGTGATGAAATCGTGGGCGCCAACCGCGCGGGCGGCACTTTCAATCTCTAATGCACTTGCGCCCGGCTTGCCGAGGGCAATGTTGTCGGCAACCGAACCCGAGAACAGGTAGGCCTCCTGCGTAACCATTACCACCGCGCGACGAAGGTTTTCGTCGGTGAGCAGTCGAAGGTCATAGCCATCCAAGCGAACCTGGCCATCGATTGGGTCGTAGAAGCGTGAAACGAGTTTGGCGAGAGTCGACTTACCAGCACCCGTAGTTCCAACCAGCGCGATGGTCTGGCCGGCCGGAATGTCGAGGGTGAATTCGGGTAGCACCTCTTTGCCGTTTGAGTAGGCAAAGCGAACCTTGTCGAACTCGATGTGGCCCTTAGCTTCGGCGAGCACGGCAGGGTTGGTTGGCTCTTCAACCGAAGGCTTCTCCTCGAGAACACCGGAGATTTTTTCGAGACCAGAGTTGGCCGACTGAAAAGAGTTGTAGAACATGGCTAGCTGTTCCATTGGGTCGTAGAAGCTGCTCACGTAAAGCACGCAACCAAGCAGAGCACCAATCTTGAGATCGCCGTCAGCAACGCGTAGGCCACCAACCAGAAGCACCACGGCTGCGGTGATTCGCCCGATCAGAATCAGACCCGGATCGAAAATACCGAACAGCTGAATTACCTTGGCGTTGACTGCACGGTAATCCTCAACTAGGTCGCTGTACTTAACCTCGTTGCTATTCTCTTTTCTAAATGCCTTGACTGCACGAATGCCGGTCATGGTTTCAACAAAGTGCACGATCACCTTGGCCGAAGCCACGCGAGTCTTGCGGTAGTTGAGGCGCGTGTTCTTCTGAAACCAGCGAGTTAAGAAGAACAGCGGAACAAACGAAACCAGCACGATGCCAAACGAGGTTGGGTCGAGCAGAATCAAACCAATTGCGGTAAAGATCATGTATAGCAAGCCGGCAATCATTTCGTTGCCGCCCGAGTTGAGCAGCTCCATGATTGAGTCGAGGTCGTTGGTTTGGCGCGAGATTACGCGGCCCGAGGTGTAGGTTTCGTGAAACTCAACACTCAGCTTTTGCGTGTGCCTAAACAAGCGGGTGCGCAGGTTGAGCATGATGTCTTGGTTGATGCGCGCGGCAAAACGCACGAAGAACGAGATCAGAGCAGAAGAAGCGATAGCTCCGAGCAAATAGGCGATTACCGTAAACCAGAGCATATCGAAACTGCCTTTGAGGGCTTGCGGCAGCGCTTCGTCGATGATCTTGGTGGCGATTAGCCAGGTTAGCGAAACGCGCAGCGCCTGAGCGCCAACCACGAGCGCGAGGCTCACCCACAGGCGGTTGCGAACGGGGCGAATTACCGAGCCGAGCAGGCGCATTGAGCGAGCGCGAACGGCTTTGGTTTCTTCTTTAGAGAGTTCGATCTTCTCTTCGTTTTGAACACCGTGCATCGACATTATTTGACCTCAATCAGTTCGCCAGCTGCATCGAGGCTGCTGATTACAAAACGGTAGTGCTCGTTGGTAGCCAACAGTTCGGAGTGCTTACCGAACGCGGTGATCTTGCCGTCTTGCATGAGTGCAACGCGGTCGGCGAGCTGAACGGTCGATGGGCGGTGAGCCACAATCAAAGCCGTCGTGGCCTTGAGCACGGTGCGAAGTGCGTCTTCGACCATGGCTTCGGTGTCGACATCCAAGGCCGATAGCGGGTCGTCGAGCACCAGGATGGCCGGTTTGGCGGCAACGGCACGGGCAAGTGCCAAGCGCTGACGCTGACCACCCGAGAGGCTCAGGCCTTCTTCGCCGATCTTGGTGTCGAGGCCTTCGGGCAGGTCGTAGGCAAACTGCGCCTGGGCAATGGCGAGTGCTTCGTGCAGGTCTTCTTCGCTGGCATCGGGGTTGCCGAGCAGAACATTTTCACGGATGCTCGCGCTAAACAGCGTGGCATCTTCGAACGCCATCGCGATGTGACTGCGAAGTTCGATTCGGTTGAGCTCACGAATGTCGACGCCGTCTACCTTGATAGAGCCCGAGGTTACCTCGTAGAGGCGGGTGGCCAGAGCGGTGAGCGTGGTCTTGCCGCAACCAGTAACACCGATGAGGGCAACCGATTCACCCGGCTGCAACTCGAGGTTGATTCCACTCAGAAGGTCGGGCTCGCTTTCGGGGGCATCCTGGTATCTAAAGTGCACGTCTTCGAACACGAGGCGGCCCTCGAGCTTTTCAACCTTCAGAGCCTTGTTGGGGTCGTCGATGCCAATCGGTTCGTCGAGCACCTCAAAGAATCGCTCAACCGCGGTTTGCGCATCGATGGTCATCGAAAGCAAGAAGCCGATTGAGTCCATCGGCCAGTGCAGCACCCGAGTGGTGAAGATGAAGGCAACCAGACCACCGATGGTTAGCTGCCCGTTTTGCATCAACCAAACACCAACGAACAGCGAGACACCGAGCGCAAGCTCTGGAATCACCGAGAGGTACCACCAGAGCACCGAGACCATGCGGGCCTTCGTGAGTTCGGTCTTGCGAAGTTCAGCGGCGTCGCGGGCAAACTTCTCGGTGATGAAGCCGCCGCGGCCAAAGGCCTTCAAGACACGAATACCGTGCACGCTCTGCTCAACCGAGGTGGCTAGGTCGCCCGACTGGTCTTGGCTCTTGCGTGCTGTGATGTGGTAGTCCTTCTCGAATCTGAAGCCGATGATCCAGAGCGGGGCGACGATCACCAAGAAGATGGTTCCGAGAATCCACGAGTATGAGTAAAGTACGCCGAGCCCGATGACGATGGTGATTCCGTTGGCAACAAGCAGCACCAAACCGAATGAGAGCCAACGTCGAATCAGGCTGAGGTCTTGAGTTGAACGGCTGAGCAGCTGACCGCTAGGCCAGCGGTCGTGAAAAGCAACCGGTAGGTTCTGCAGTTTTGCGTAGAGGGTGCGGCGAAGGTTAGCTTCAACGTGGGTTCCGGGCGTGAGCACGAGCCAACGGCGACCAAGCACCATCAGCGCTTCAAGCACACCGAGCCCGAGCACCCAAAGAACCGGGGTGAGAATCTGGTCGAAAGTGGTTTTCGAGGTAATGCCGTCGACCAAACCGCGCAAAAAGTTGGGAATCGACAGTGCCAGCATGTGCGCGGCGAGGGCTGCAACCATTCCAAGGATGATGCGCGGTAGCGCCTTCTTGGTATACGGGAGTATGCGAGCCAGCGTGCGGATGGAGCCGGCCTTGGCAGTTTTTTCAGACAATCTAAAACTTTCGGTTTGTTCTTCGTTGATACAAAGTCGTTGGGTCGCTAATGAGACCAGCCTTGTAGGCTAACACGCGTTTTCGCCCAGTTATTGCACTAAACACAAGAGAACCGCCTGCGTTTTGCAAGCGGTTCTCTGGTGGATGCGAGCATCCGAGTTTTGGGTAAAGCGGGTGACCTAGAGGTTCTCTACGTCGGCCTGCTTGGCGCGAACTGCTTCGGCGGCAACCTTCAGCGCCTCTAGCTCATCGGCGTCTAGCGGGGTTTCAACAACCTTCTTGATTCCGCCCTTGCCAAGCTGAGCCTCGACGCCAAGGTAAACACCCGAGATGCCAAACTCGCCATCGACCCATGCGCAAACCGGGAACACAGCGCCCGAGTCTTCGTGCACTGCCTTGGCCATGCGGGCAACGGCTGCGCTCGGTGCGTAGTAGGCAGAACCGGTCTTTAGAAGCGCAACAATTTCAGCGCCACCGTTGCGGGTGCGGTCAACCAACTCGGCAACCTTTTCGGCGCCCAGAACATCAACGATCTTCTTGCCGTTTACGGTCGAAACGCTAGGAACCGGCACCATGGTCTCGCCGTGCGAGCCGAGGGTTAGGGTCTTGACGTCGGCAACCTTTGCGCCGGTGGCCTCGGCCACAAAGTTGGTGAAGCGTGCGGTGTCGAGCACTCCGGCCTGGCCGATTACGCGCTCCTTTGGAAAACCAGATGCCTTCTGAGCGAGGGCGGTCATTTCGTCTAGCGGGTTTGAAACCACGAGAATCACGGCGTTCGGTGCGTACTTGGCAATGTTCTTAGCAACTCCACCGACGATGCCGGCGTTTACTTCGAGAAGGTCCATGCGGGTCATGCCTGGCTTGCGAGGCAAACCGGCGGTGATCACAACGATGTCGCTGTCGGCGATGGCCTCGTAACCTGAGCCATCAGGAAGCGTGGTGGCACCAATGAGTTCGGTTTCGAAGCCTTCAACTGCGCGCGACTGGTTAATGTCGAGTGCGATGCCCTGAGGCTTGCCATCGAGAATGTCGGTGAGCACAACGGTTTCGAAAATGTCGTATTCGGCTAGACGCTGAGCGGTGGTGGTGCCGTAGAAACCGGCTCCGATAACCGAAACTTTGCCGTGACGTGACATGGATAACTCCTCTAGAGATTTGGTGGCTTGGGTTCAAGCCTATTAGTTATTGCGGGTTGGTTTTGTTGCTGGAGAGTGACTTCTAGTGAAAGAAGTGACGCTCGTCGGTGAAGTACATGGTGATGCCGGCTGCCTCGGCCGCGGCAATCACTTCTGGGTCGCGCTTCGAGCCACCAGGCTGAACCACTGCCGATACTCCTGCATCGATTAGCACCTGAAGGCCGTCGGCAAACGGAAAGAATGCATCGGATGCTGCAACGGCACCCTTGGCTCGGCCCGCTGCGCGCTCAACGGCTAGGCGGCAAGAGTCGACGCGGTTTACCTGACCCATACCGATGCCAACCGAGGCACCGTTCTTGGCCAGAAGAATTGCGTTCGACTTTACGGCGCGGCAGGCTCGCCAAGCGAAGAGCATCTCGTTGAGCAGGTCTTGGTCGGCTTTCGGGCCAGACACGTGCTTCCACTCGGCAAAGTTTAGTTTTTCAACCTGGTCGGCCTCCTGCAGCAGAAAACCACCCGAGATTTGCTTGAGTTCGTATTTGATCGGCTCATAGTTGGTTGGCAACTGCAGAATGCGCAGATTCGACTTCTGGGTGAGAATGGCGAGTGCCTCAAAGTCGAATGCTGGCGCAACGATCACCTCGGTGAAGATTTCGGCGACCTGCTCGGCCATCGCCTTGGTTACCGGGCGATTCGCCGCAATCACACCACCGAATGCAGAAACTGCGTCGCACATGTGAGCCTTGGCGTGGGCATCGGCGATGACATCGGGGGCATTTGGGTCTCCGATGGCGATGCCGCAAGGGTTTGCGTGCTTAATGATGGCAACAGCTGGCTCGGAATGATCGAAGACTGCACGCACCGCCGCGTCGGCATCGACGAAGTTGTTGTAAGACATCTCTTTACCACCGAGCAAACGCCCCTGAGCGATACCCGCAGATGCTCCCTCACTCACGGTGCGGTAGAGAGCGGCAGCTTGGTGAGAGTTCTCACCGTAGCGAAGCACGTTTGAAAGATTCGCCTCAACGGTGATGGCCTGCGGAAAACCAGCGTTCTTACCCTCGGTTGACGAGTCTTGGCCAACATCCTTGCGCCACTGCGCCTCTAGTTCGTTGGCGAACCACTGAGCCACCGCCGAGTCGTAACGTGCGGTGTGAGCAAAGGCGTTGGCTGCTAGCGTGCGACGCTGAGCTAGCGTCGTGCCGCCCTTTTCGAGCGAGTCGATGATCTCGCCGTAGCTTGCCGGGTCGACAACGATGGCGACGTTGGCGTGGTTTTTGGCCGAAGCGCGAACCATGGCCGGCCCACCGATGTCGATCTGCTCGATAACGGCGTCGCCCTTTGCGCCAGATGCAACGGTTTCGATAAACGGGTAGAGGTTTACAACAACCAGTTCGAACGCTTCGATGCCGAGCTCGTTTAGTTGGTTCTCGTGGTCAACCAGGCGAAGGTCAGCTAGCAGGCCGCCGTGAACCTTAGGGTGCAGGGTCTTTAC
>CANFPR010000018.1 GCA_947448975.1 Micrococcales bacterium
CTAACCGAGCGCGCTAACGAACCGCTAATCGTTGTTGCCCACTCACTGGGATGCGTCACCTGGATGCACATCGCCCTGCAAGGCTTGGCACCCGAGGTTGCTTCGCGAGTGTTGCTAGTTGCTCCTCCCGAGCGCGCGCCAATCAGCCCTGTGCCTACCTTTGTTGCAAACGACTCGGATGCCGCCATCGCCGAAGCTCTTCGTGCTACCGCCGGCGAGGTAGTTATTGTCGGTTCTGATCTCGACCCGTGGCAGCCGAGCGGCATTCAAGCTGGCGTTGCCACACCACTTGGTTTGACGGCCGTTGTGCTGCCGGGTGCTAAGCACTTCTCGGTGAGTGACGGCTTTAGCCAGTGGCAGGGCGTTATCGACTGGGTCAACGACGCATCTGCCGACCTAACTCTCGTTTAGAGTCTGTGGCCGGGTAAAGCGACACTCAGGCTCGGCAACGCATTAGTGGTCGCTTCGCGAATATTTCTCGCGAGCCATCCTGAGCAGTCGATTCCAGCCATGTTGGTAGGCTGAAAACATTAGCTCCCGATTCTCCCCACGGAGCAGGCTCTCAGAGACGGAATATCAATGAGGATTCTTCTAGTCGGCGCCGGTGGCGTCGGTGATGCAATTGCAAAAATCGCGGCTGAACGCGAATTCTTCGAGGTTATGGTTGTCGCCGACTATGACATTTCAAAAGCCGAGCGAACCGTTGAGTGGATCAGCCGCAAACACGGCGCTGATATTGCAGCCAAATTTGTAACTGCAAAAATCGATGCAAGTTCGGCCGATAACGTTGCAGCCGTTTGCCGCGAGTATGAAATTACGCACGTGCTAAACGCCGTTGAACCTAAGTTTGTGCCAACCGTTTTTGCAGGCGCTTTCACCGCGCAGTGCCACTACCTCGACATGGCAATGAGCCTGAGCGAGCCTCACGAAACCGACCCGTATCACAAGGCCGGTCTCAAGCTTGGCGACCAGCAGTACGCCCTAAACGACCAGTGGGAGAGAGCCGGATTGCTCGCTCTTGTGGGCATCGGCGTTGAGCCTGGTCTTTCAAACATCTTCGCTCGTTACGCTGCCGACCACCTCTTCAGTGAAATCGATGAAATCAGCGTCAAGGATGGCGGCAACCTGGTTGTTCGCGACGACGAAGGCAACGAGATCTTTGCGCCTTCGTTCTCGATCTGGACGACCATCGAAGAATGCCTAAACCCACCACTGATGTTCGAAGCTGGCAAGGGTTGGTACACCACTCAGGCCTTCAGCGAGCCAGAAGTGTTCGACTTTCCCGATGGCATCGGTGCCGTTGAGTGTGTGAACGTTGAGCACGAAGAAGTTTCGATGCTGCCGCGCACAATGAACGCCAAAAAGTACTCGTTTAAGTACGGCTTGGGTTCGGAGTTCATCGGTGTACTCAAGACTCTTAACCTGCTCGGCCTCGACCGCACCAAGCCGGTGCGCGTTCGTTCGGCTCAGGGCCCGGTCGACGTTGCACCTCGCGACGTAGTGGTTTCGGTTCTTCCGGAGCCGGCCGGCCTCGGTTCGCGCATGGAGGGCAAGACCTGTGCGGGTACCCTCGTGACCGGTAAAGACCTCGACGGCAACCCTCGCGCAACGTACATCTATCACGTTGCCGACAACGCCTGGGCTTACGAACACTACGAGAGCCAGGCCGTTGTTTGGCAGACCGCGTTCAACCCACTAATCGCCCTTGAACTGCTTGAGAGTGGCGTTTGGCAGGGCCGCGGGGTTGTGGGCCCAGAGGAGTTCGACCCTAAGCCGTTCCTCGACCTCATGGCCTCTTCAACCGGATACAACCAGCGCTGGGTTTCGCAGGAGCGCCTGCCTTCAAACCCGCTGAGCAACCCGAGCTAAATCGACAGGCTTAGACCGATGACCGCCGAAAACCTCGATTACGACGTAGCAATAGTCGGGTCGGGTTTTGGCGGGTCGGTTGCCGCCCTTCGCCTCAGCGAAAAGGGCTATCGCGTTCTTGTTATCGAAGCCGGCTCGCGCTTCGAAGACTACGATTTTGCAAAAACGTCATTCCAGCTGAAAAAGTTTCTGTTCTTCCCAAGGTTTGGCCTCAAGGGCATTCAGCGAATCGACTTTCTGAAAAACGTGATGGTCATGTCTGGCGCTGGTGTTGGCGGCGGATCGCTGGTTTATGCAAATACTTTGTATCGCCCACCGGTTGAGTTTTACTCCACCGGCAGTTGGGCGGGCATGGCCAACTGGCAAGCTCTTCTCGACCCATATTTCGACCAGGCCGAACGCATGCTCGGGGTTGAAGTCAACCCATTCTTCAGCCCATCCGATGCGGCGCTCAAAAAAGTTGCCGAGAGAATGGGCCGAGGCGATAGTTTCAAGATGACTCCGCTCGGTGTTTTCTTTGGCAAACCGGCGCACACCGTAGACGACCCGTACTTTGGTGGCGTCGGCCCGCAAAGAAGCGGCTGCATCAACTGTGGCGAGTGCATGACTGGCTGCCGCCACGGGGCCAAGAACACCCTCGTAAAGAACTACCTCTACCTCGCCCAGCGCGAAGGCGCAGAGATTTTGCCAGACACCACAGTGGTCGACATCGAAGACCTTGCCGACGGTACATTCACTGTAAAAACCCGCAAGTCGAGCTCTTGGATTGGCGGCGGTGGGCGCAGCATCCGTGTGGGTCAGGTAATTCTTGCAGCCGGAGCTCTGGGCACCGCAAAACTCTTGCAGCAAGTGAAATCGAACGGGCACCTCAGCGGCGTAAGTAATCGACTCGGATACCTCAGCCGAACCAACAGCGAAAGCCTGCTGGGCGTGGTGGCTCGAGGTAAAGAAGTTGACTATTCGCAGGGTGCCGCCATTACGTCATCGATTTTTCCGAGCCCAGACACCCACATTGAGCCTGTGCGCTATGGCAAGGGCTCAAACTTCATGGCTCTACTCGAGAGCTTCATGGCCAGCGGTCTCAATGGGCAAGCACCTAACCCTCTGCGCCTCATTTGGGTCACGCTTACAAATTTGCACAGGCTTCCAAGTTTTTACAATCTTCGCGACTGGTCTGAGCGCACCCTGATTCTGTTGGTGATGCAATCGCGCGACAATTCGCTGGTTACCTACCTTCGTCGCGGGCTGTTCGGTAAGCGCCTCACTTCAAAGCAGGGGCACGGCGAAAGCAATCCTGCCTGGGTTCCAGCCGGACACGAGATTGCCCGCGAACTGGCCAAAGACATGAACGGCACGCCGGGTGCCGTGGTTACCGAACCGTTTGGCATACCGATGACTGCCCACTTTCTTGGCGGCTGCGTAATCGCACCCGATGCCGAAACTGGCGTGGTCGACGGCTACTTGCGAGCATTTGGGCAACCGGGTCTTCACATCTTGGATGGCTCGACACTCTCGGCTAACCCGGGCGTCAACCCGTCGCTTTCGATCACGGCTCAAGCCGAGTGGGCCTGCGCGCATTGGCCAAATATTGGTGAGGCCGACCCAAGGCCTGCATTAGGTGCGGCTTTCAAGACCGTGGATGTTGTCGCGCCCCTGCACCCGGTGGTGCCGGCGAAAGCGCCAGGCGCGCTTCGTCTGCCGATCAGGCCGAAATAGGCTTAGCCGCAGTCTCAGCTTCAGCAGGCGACACCGAAGCCTCGCGGTGACGACGCTCAATCGCCTGGCCAAAGTAGCTGGCGGCAATGATTATGGCGGCGCCCAAGTAACCCACCCATCCCAGCACCTCGCCACCGATAGTTGAACCCACAACAACCGCCCAGATCGGCTCCGTGCTCAGCAATAGACTCGCTCGCGATGCCGAAGTTTGTTTGATGGCCCAAAGCTGAGCGGCGAAGGCAAAGACGCTGCAGAACAGAACTAGAAACGCCATGATCGCCCAGTGACCCAGGTTGAAATCACCGATAGCCGCCAGGGTTCCGGGTGCGTCGGCTATGAGGTAGCAAATGCCGCAAACGAGGCATTGCATCATGATGGCGTTGAGCGAACTCACCTTTTTACCCTCGGTTAGCCGACCCTGAGCGGTGACGTGAAAGGTTCTAACGAGCGCCGCCACGAGCATCAAGGCATCGCCGTAGTTCGGCGTCGAAATGCCGTTACCGCTTACCAACATGACTAAACCGATGAACGATACAACGGTGGCTATGAAAAATCCGCGCGGAAGCCAGTTTCGTTTCCAGACGCTTTCAAGAATCGGTGTAAACAAAATGGTGAGGCTGATGATGAGCCCAGCGTTTGTTGCCGTGGTTACCGATAATCCCCAGGTTTCGACCCACATGATCGAGGCTTGTGTCAAACCAAAAACTGTTCCGAGTAGCACGTCGGTTTTGCTAAAGCGTTCTCGCTTGTAGGTCCAGAGAAGTGCAAGCACGATGCCTGCAAGCAGAAAGCGCACTGCAAGCAAACCGCCGATGGATGCAACCTTTGTAAGCTCTCGAGCTGCAAGGTAACTGCCACCCCAAACAACCGCAACCGACAAGATCGTTACATCGATCTTGTAAGACTTACTGGTCGCGCTGGCCACGTTGATTCCTGCAACTTTCTGGGGGATTCCATCCAGCCTAACTTGCGGCAAGACGGTTATGGCGTTCACAAGGAGGTGGTTATGGCGTTCGCGAGCAACAGGTTGGCGTGCTCCCGAGGAGGCGGGAATAGTGAATGTAAAGAGGCACTTTACTGCCTTGCGTACAAAGATAGGATTGCCACATGCCCGCCGTTTTTGCAGACCCATTAACTCTTCCCCGCCTTGGCCTTGCAAGCGGGCGTGCCCGCACCGTGAAGTCGGTTACCTATGGGCCTCAGGCCTATGAGGGTGAGGGTTTTCCGGTAACCCGCGCCTTTGCTGGCGTTAGCTATGCCGACCTAGACCCCTTCATTCACATGGATGAGATGGGCGAAGTGGAGTATGCGCCACTCGAACCGCGTGGCACCGCGTGGCACCCGCACCGAGGGTTCGAAACCTTCACCTACATGATCGACGGCACCTTCGAGCACCAAGACAATCACGGTGGTGGTGGCGTAATCAATAATGGCGCAACTCAGTACATGACCGCTGGTCGAGGCGTTCTTCACATCGAGACACCACCCGAAGCGCTAGTGCTCTCGGGCGGTCTGTTTCACGGCATCCAGCTTTGGATCAACCTGCCGTCGCACGCCAAGATGGCCAACCCCAACTACCAGAACCTCGAAGGCAACCAGGTCACGCTTGTTTCGAGCCAGGATGGTGGCGCGCTCATCCGTGTTATTGCCGGTGAGATTGACGGTTTTACAGGCCCAGGAAAATCTTTTACACCGATTACAGTCGCGCACGTAACGCTTGCACCAGGTGCCTCGGTTTCGTTGCCGTGGAATCCGATGTTCAACGCTCTTGCATACAACCTCGGCGGCGCGGGTCGCGTTGGCGAAGATGGCGTTGCATCGGCATCGGTTGAGTTCAACGGGGGAGGCTTGGCGGTGTTTGGTCACGGCGACCGCATCGTTCTAACGGCCGACGCACACCAGGATGCCCGCACTCCAGCCCTCGAAGTATTTCTATTGGGTGGCCAGCCAATACGCGAACCGGTAGTGGCATACGGCCCGTTTGTAATGAACTCGAAGGCCGAGATCATCGCGGCTATGGAGGATTACCAATACGGTCGTTTTGGGCAGATTCCAGACGATGCTCTTCAGCCGTTCCACGGCTAGAACGAAAGCTATTTGCGCGGTTTCTCGAGCTTGCTTCGACCGAGCTTGATTCGCCCTTGCGAAATGAGTGCACCAAAGATCACTACTACCGCCCCAACCGGCTGATACCAGTGAAGTTGCTCGCCGAGCAAGAGTAGGCCAAGCACGGTTGCCACCAGCGGCGTGAGGTAGGTCACCGAGTTGGCTAGAGCAGAGCCCACTTGCTTGATTACCTCGTAGTAGAGCACGTAAGCAAAACCCGAACCAACCACGCCGAGAAGTGCGATAGAAACCACCACGCTGGAATTTAGAGGTGCACTCAGGTTTGGGTTGGCCAGGTAGAACGGCAAAACAATCACGGCCGCCGAACCCACTTGCACAAGCGACAACACTTCGTTTGGAAGCTTCAGTGGAGTTACAAATCGCACGATGAAAGGCCCGCCGATTCCGTAACAAGCAACTGCGCCAATCAGCGAAAGCACTGCGAGCGGGTCGTTCTCTCCAAAGCCCTGCCACACGGCGAGAACCACCAAAATGCCAGCCATACCAATCAGCAAGCCAACGATGACGTTTAGCTTGAGCTTCTCACCGCGAAAGATTGTAAGCAGCGCAAGCAAAGTCATGATTGGCGTTGAGGCGTTGATGATGCTTGCAAGGATGCTTGTAACGTGCTGCTGGGCGAATGCAAAAAGTGCAAACGGTAGCGCGTTCATGAAAGCGCCACCACCGGCAATCAGTAACAGGTTTTTCCAGTTGCTGGTGATCTTGATGTTTCTGTAGTGAATGACAATACCGAGGGCGGCTGCGCCTAAAGCCAAGCGCCAAAACACCACGCCAAAAGGCGGAAGTGACTCAAGGGCCACGTGTGTGAATAGGAAACTCGAACCCCAGATAAGGCCGAGAATCAAGTAGAGAATCACCCAGTTGTTCTTCGACGGTGCCATGGTTGGGTCTCTCTAGTCAAAAACTTACGCAGTTGCGCGGTCTGCTCGAGCCTACCAATCGTGAACAAAAAGAAACATTTAGCTACCGCACTGACCGGTACACCAGTTTGAAAATTTACTCATGAACGCTCTCGACATGAACCTAGGGATTCTCGGTTTCACCTGCCTTTTTACATGGTCTTTCAGCATATTTACCAAAGACCACTCTTGGGTTGACCGTATTTGGTCTATCGTGCCAATCGTCTATGCCTGGGTATTTGCTTCGGGTGCCGGTTTTACCGATGCGCGCCTAAACCTTATGGCTACCCTCATCACGCTCTGGGGTGCTCGCCTCACTTTCAACTTCGCTCGCAAAGGCGGGTATGCAGCTGGCGGCGAAGACTATCGTTGGGAGATTCTTCGCAAGCGAATGAACCGTTGGCAGTTTGAGGTTTTCAACATCGTTTTCATCGTGGTCATTCAAAATCTCATTCTGCTTGCAATCACTTTGCCCATGAACGATCTTTTGCAGCATCCAAGCCCGCTGACCACCACCGACTTTGCCCTTGCAGCACTATTTCTTGGGCTGCTAGCCATCGAAACCGTGGCCGATCAGCAGCAGTGGAACTTTCATCAGCATAAGAAGGCGCAACAGGCGGCTGGGCGATCGGTTGAACCGGGATTCCTAACCACCGGACTGTTCTCGGTAAGCCGTCACCCAAACTTTTTTGCCGAACAATCACAGTGGTGGGTGGTCTACCTGTTCGCAGCGCTATCGGTTGGGTTCTCCGGCTTCACTTGGGTAGGCGCGTTCGTGCTGACCGGTTTGTTCATCGGTTCAACCCGCTTCACCGAAGAAATCTCGGCAGCAAAGTACCCGCAATATCGTGAATATCAGAAGCGAGTCAGCATGCTGATACCAATGCCGGCCCGCAAAACCGACTCGGATGAACAAGCCGTCGCAGGCTAACTAAAGGCAAGTAAGAGCCGAGCAACCGTTTTATTCACCGGGATGATCGAAATCGTCTGACTCGCTGTCTCCGCGTGAAGTGCGCGGTGGTGTTGGCGTTGGATTTTTCATGAAAAAAACTGCAAGCGTAGAGAAGATGAGCACCCCGCCGGCCGCCACAATCGACCCGACTAAGAACAAGATTGCAAAACCGCCAACTAGGTCTTGAAACCATTGCACTGTGAGCCTCCTCGCTTGCAACCTTTGCACAGGCTTCGAAACTAGGTGAGGCCACCGACAATTTGAGAGAGCATTTAGACGCTGTGCGGCAAGAACTGCAAAACGCACATGTAAACGCCCCAAGGTGCTGCAACTATCGCAACGATGCGCCAGAGCCAGCGCTTGAAGGCGGTTTTCGCCTTAGCTTGATAGTCAAACCAAGCGAAACCGGCCAACACCAACGCGACAACACCAAAGGTGAAGTAGCCCGCGAAGAAAACGCCAACCATGCCAAAAGGTGCAAGCGCAGGAAGAATCGCGTTTACCCAGCGGTACTTGCGAAAGTTCTTGGCCCATCCGACGTTCGGGTCAAAAGGCTCGCTCTTGTCGGACATTGCGACCTATTTCAGCCAAGCCGTGGTGTTTGGGCCCAGCTTGCCGCCAACCAGCGGTTGGCTCGTAACCAGCAAGCGCCCCTTGGGCAGCGAAACAGGCTTGGTGCCAAAGTTCGTAATCGACTGCCATCCGTTCGGGCGCTTGAAGTGCAAAATGTTGCGGTTGAACCAGTGTTTCACCCAAGTCATCTGCTCGGCACACACCAGCTCGCGGCGAATGCGCAAAAGCTCGCGGTAGAGCTCAAGAGTGCTGCCCTTGATGCCGCTCTGAGCTTCAACCGAATAGTCGACGTACCAGGCAGGCTGCGGCAGGTGAGCGCCGCCGGGGCCGAACCCTAGAGAAGACCCCGATCGTGCCCAAGGCAGTGGCACGCGGCAACCGTCGCGGCTTAGCCCGACATCCGGGTTTCTAAAGAATTGCGGGTCTTGCATTTGCTCAGCCGCAATCGCGAGGTGCTCTTGCAGCCCAAGCTCTTCGCCCTGATAAAGGTAAGTAGAACCAGGTAAGGCAAGCAGCATCTGAGTCATCGCTTTGGCGCGGGCCAAGCCGGTTCGCTCATCAACACCAGGATTGAAGCGGTTCTTGCCGTACCACTTTGCAATGTCGAGGTCGTTAGGCAGACCGAATCGCGTGGCGTGACGAATAACGTCGTGATTAGAAAGAACCCAGGTGGTGCTGGTGCCCTGCTTGGATGCCTCGCCGAGGTTGTAGTCGGTGATCGACTTGATGCGAGCAGGGTTCCAACCTGCACCCAGCATGTCGAAGTTAAACGATTGCCCAAGTTCTTCGGTGCTGGCGTAAGGCGGGCGGCGCTCGGGGTGAACCCAAGCCTCGGCAACGGCCATTCTCGGTGGGTTGTATTCGTTAAACACATGGCGCCACGACTTGTAAATCTCGTGAACTTCGTCGCGGTCAAATAGATCGTCGGTTCCGTCGTGCTTAACCAGCGAGAGGTCATAACCGGTGCGCTCAGGCAGGTGCCCGTTAGCGAGGTTCTTGGTGAGCGCGTGCGCTACATCGATGCGATAGCCATCAACGCCGCGGTCGCTCCAGAAACGGATGGTCTTCAAGAAGTCCTCGCGAACCTCGGGGTTATCCCAGTTGAAGTCGGGCTGCTCGGGCGCAAAAAGGTGCATGTACCACTGGCCCGGCGTGCCATCGGGTTCTGTGATGCGAGTCCAGGCAGTTGGGCCAAAGTGGCTAACCAGCTCGCTCGGGCGAATCTCGCCGTTTGCGCCTTTGCCATCTCTAAAGATGTAGCGGTCGCGGGCGGCTGAGCCCTTGGGTGAACGCAGCGCCTCTTGAAACCAAACGTGGTTTGAGCCTGAGTGGTTTGGCACTATGTCAATAATTACTCGGATGCCGTTTTTGTGAAGCTCATCGATCATTTGGTCGAAGTCTTCGAGCGAACCAAGTCGTGGGTCGACGTTGCGGTAGTCGTCTACGTCGTAACCACCGTCAGCCAACGCCGAAGGGTAGTGCGGGCTAAGCCAAACTGCATCGATTCCCAAACTTTTTAGGTAAGGCACGCGGCTGATAATGCCGCGAACATCACCAAGTCCGTCGCCATCGGAGTCGGCGAACGAGCGTGGGTAGATCTGGTAGACGACGGCCTGGCGCCACCAATCTTCGGAACCCTGGAGGAAGGTGAATTCAGACACTTAATACCTTTGTGAGTGTGTGGGCAACTGCTAAGAAAAGGTTACTAGGCGAAAAGAATGGCGGGTGGATTAGCTCCACCCGCCATTCGTCTAACTTCTTTTCCTAGCTAGTCTTGGTCCACTTTGCATAGGCCGTAACGTTGCCGAGCAGGTTGTAGTTCGAACCTGCGGTGTAGGTAACTCCACCAATCACCCATCCGTCAAAACGGTAACCAGGGCGGCTAATCGGGCCGGCATTCAACGAAGTTGCCGTTGTGCCGTAGCCGTAGGTGCGCGATGGCATGTTGCCGTTGTAACTCGTGGTGCTCGAGTAGTTGATGCTGTACTGCGACCAGATCGGGCTAGCCACAAGATCGGCGGCTAGTGAAATCGTCGAACCAAAGGCGTAGTCAATACCGTTGATTCTCCAACCCGATAGGTAGTAGTTTGCTCTAACCAAGGTTCCGGTGTTTCGAGGTGTTCCAATCGTTCCGTAACCATAAACGTTGTCTGGCACATTGCCTGAGTCCGCGTTGGTGCCAAGGAACGACAGCTGGTATCTCTTCCACTGCGCGTATGCGGTGCGGTGGCCGTTGACGGTCACCGATGCACCCGGCTGGTAAAGAACGCCTTCGATTACCCAACCTGAGAAGTAGAAGTTTGTTCTCGTGATGGTGCCTCGAGCCGCCAGTGTGTTTGTGCAACCGGTGGTTGGGTCTGGCACGTTGCCCGAGTTCGAGTAGCCGTCGTTGTAGGTGAC